>NZ_JAKUFQ010000036.1:0-48265 GCF_022663475.1 Bacillus cereus group sp. BfR-BA-01382 | reverse complement strand
ATGATGGCAGAGAGGTCACACCCGTTCCCATACCGAACACGGAAGTTAAGCTCTCTAGCGCCGATGGTAGTTGGGACCTTGTCCCTGTGAGAGTAGGACGTCGCCAAGCAACTAAAACACGAGTCATTTGACTCGTGTTTTTTTGTATTGTTAAAAAGAATGGGAAAGAAGTAATGGTAATACAAACACGTTGCCCAAGAGTTAATCATATTATATAAGAGATGGGTGTATATTTTTCTGGAAATTGTTAAGGATTAGAAGTATAAAATAGGTTCACTTAAATAGGGAGGGAAGGTTATGAAATTACAAAGTGAAGTTTGTATTGTTTGTGAGACAAAAAGAAAAGAAGGTATATATGTTTATAATAATTTAATATGTTATGAATGTGAAAAGGATATGGTGAACACAGAGATAGATGATCCAAAATCATATGCCTTTATATGAGGCGTTAATAGAGTTTAAAGAAAGAGGGTCGTTATCTTTTCATGTTCCAGGTCATAAGAATGGTTTAAACTTCCCTCAGAAGGCAATAAGAGAGTTTAAAGATATTCTATCTATTGATGTAACTGAGTTAGCAGGACTGGATGATTTGCATAGTCCGTTTGAATGTATAGATGAGGCACAACAATTATTGACTGAAGTGTATGATACAAAGAGAAGTTATTTTTTAATTAATGGTTCAACAGTCGGGAACTTAGCAATGATTTTGTCTTGTTGCAGGGAACATGATATTGTTCTTGTACAAAGAAATTGTCATAAATCAATTATTAATGGTTTAAAACTAGCGGGAGCAAATCCCATTTTTTTAGATCCATGGATTGATGAAGCTTATAACGTACCAGTGGGAGTTCGTAATGAAATTATTAAGAAAGCAATTGGAAAATATCCAAATGCGAAAGCACTCATTTTAACGCATCCTAATTATTATGGTATGGGGATGGATTTAGAGGTAAGCATCGCTTTTGCACATGCACATAAAATCCCTGTTTTGGTAGATGAGGCACATGGGGCACATCTTTGTTTGGGAGAACCATTCCCAAAATCAGCGTTAACATATGGTGCAGATATTGTAGTTCATTCTGCACATAAAACATTACCCGCAATGACAATGGGTTCCTATTTACATATAAATAGTCACTTAGTAGACGAAGAGAAGGTTACTACTTATTTAAGTATGCTACAATCTAGTAGTCCATCGTATCCAATTATGGCTTCCTTGGATATAGCACGCTTTACAATGGCGCGTATAAAAGAAGAAGGACATGGTGAAATTGTTGAGTTTTTACGGAGATTTAAGGAACAGTTACGTTCTATTCCACAAATCGCCATTTTAGAATATCCGTTGCAAGACGAGCTAAAGGTTACCGTACAAACTCGTTGTCAGTTATCAGGGTACGAATTACAGTCCGTATTTGAAAATGTCGGTATATATACAGAGATGGCTGATCCGTACAATGTCCTATTTATTTTACCCCTGCAAGTAAATGAGGAGTATATGAAGGTTATAGAGATGATCCGAGTAGCATTGCAACATTATGACGTGAAAGACAAGAGGGAATCTATTCGTTATACTTATAAAGGTGAATTCTCTCCTTTGCCGTATACGTATAAACAACTAGAAGGATATGGAACAAAGATAGTATCTATAGAAGAGGCTGTTGGAATGATAGCGGCGGAAATGGTAATTCCGTATCCACCTGGAATTCCATTGGTTATGTATGGAGAGAGAATTACTTCAGAGCATAAAGAGCAAATTATGTATTTAGAGAGAGCAGGAGCTCGTTTTCAAGGTAATACGAAATATATGAAAGTGTATGATATAGAAAGTAGGTTTTAGGATGAAGGGATTATTTGTAACAATTGAGGGTCCAGAAGGTTCAGGTAAAACAACGTTAATTAAAAGCTTATTACCATATTTTGAACAAAAAGCACAAAAGGTAATGGCGACAAGGGAACCAGGTGGTATTGCAATTTCTGAGGACATTAGGACGATTTTACATAAACAAGAATATACGATGATGGAAGCACGTACAGAAGCGCTTCTTTATGCTGCTGCGCGCAGACAGCATTTAGTAGAAAAAGTTATGCCAGCACTTAATGAGAACTATCTCGTGCTATGTGATCGTTTTATAGATAGTTCTTTAGCATATCAAGGCTATGCAAGAGGGTTGGGTATGGATAAGGTATTTGAAATAAATCGTTTCGCAACAGAGGACTGTATGCCTAGTTTAACAATTTATCTAGACATTGAGCCTGAGGTTGGTTTGGCTCGAATTGAAAAAGATGCAGGACGTGAAGTAAATCGACTAGATATGGAAGATATCTCTTTCCATAAACGTGTGCGCGAAGGGTATTTACAAGTTGTAGAACGTTTCTCGGATCGTATTGTATTGGTAAATGCTGATCAGCCGATGGAAAAACTTATAGAAGAAGTTGTTCAGATTATAGAAGATAAATTGTTATAATAGAAGGAAAGAATGAAATAAGTGAGGTATGCATTATGATGAAGACGTGGGAGCAGCTTTCTGCTATACAACCCATCGGTGTAAAAATGTTGATGAATAGCATTGCAAAAGAGCGTATATCCCACGCTTACTTGTTAGAGGGAGGGAAAGGTACGGGAAAGTTTGCGACAGCAATTCAAATGGCAAAGAGTTTCCTCTGTTCTCAGCGGAATGGAGTAGAGCCCTGTCATGTATGCACAAATTGTAAGCGAATTGATTCAGGTAACCACCCTAACTTACATATTGTAAAACCAGACGGATTATCTATTAAGAAGCAGCAAATTCATGATTTACAAGAAGAGTTTTCAAAAACAGGATTAGAGGCAAATAAAAAATTATATATTATTGAGCACGCAGATCGTATGACGGCAAATGCGGCCAATACACTTTTGAAATTTTTAGAAGAACCAAGTAGTGATACAACCGCTATTTTACTTACTGAACAAAGTCATCAAATTTTAAATACGATTTTATCTCGTTGCCAAGTTGTTACGTTTAGACCGTTACCTACAGAATCTTTAATTAGAAGATTACAGGAAGAAGGTATTACAGCATCTTTATCGACACTTGCTGCTCAACTCACAAATAGTTTTGATGAAGCTTTAGCTTTATGTAGTGATGAATGGTTTGCACAAGCACGAGCTTTAGTGATAAAATTATGTGAAGCGCTCGAAAAAGATAAAACCTCTATTTTTTTTGTACAAGAAAAATGGGGAAAACACTTTGGAGAGAAAGAACAATTACAGCAAGGGTTAGATATGTTACTCCTTATTTATAAGGATTTACTATATGTTCAACTTGGAGAAGAAGATCGTCTTGTTTTTCATGAGCAGAAAGAGATGTTTGAATCGTTTTCCTATGCTCAGAAGCGCATTGTATCAGCTCTCTTTAATATATTAGAGGCAAAAAATAGAATCAACGCTAATGTAAATGCGCAGCTTGTGTTCGAACAGTTAGTGTTGCGGTTGCAGGAGGGATGACCGTTTTGTATGATGTAGTAGGTGTTCGCTTTAAGAAGGCCGGAAAGGTATATTACTTTGATCCAAATCAGTTCGATATCTCTGAAAATGAGTTTGTTATTGTAGAAACGGTAAGAGGTATTGAATACGGAAAAGTAGTTATTACCAAAAAGCAAGTTGATGAAAACGACGTTGTATTACCGCTAAAAAAGGTTATTCGTATTGCAAATGAAAATGATCGTACCATTGTTGAAGAGAACAAACATGCTGCAAAAGAAGCATATCAAGTCTGTCAGCAAAAGGTAGTAGAGCATAATCTTGATATGAAACTTGTAGATGTAGAGTATACATTCGATCGTAATAAGATTATTTTCTATTTTACTGCGGATGGTCGGATTGATTTCCGCGAACTAGTGAAGGACTTAGCGGCAATTTTTAGAACAAGAATTGAACTAAGACAAATTGGTGTTCGTGATGAAGCGAAGATGCTAGGTGGTATTGGTCCATGTGGTCGTATGCTTTGTTGTTCTACTTTTTTAGGAGATTTTGAACCTGTATCCATTAAAATGGCAAAGGATCAAAATTTATCATTAAATCCTGCAAAAATCTCTGGTTTATGTGGTCGCTTAATGTGTTGCTTAAAATATGAGAATGATGAATATGAGGCAGCAAAGGAACAACTTCCTGATTTAGATCAACGTATACAAACCCCGCATGGTACTGGCCGTGTGATCGGATTAAATATTTTAGAAAGATTAATTCAAGTGGAACTAGTAGACAAGGAACGGATAGTAGAATATACGTTAGATGAGTTAGTGAATAAAGGGGTCGTTTCGAGTCAAACCACAGATTAATGAGGTGGGTGCTTGTGGAGAAAAAAGATATTTTTGAATCGGTTTCTAGTATGGAAGAGCAAATTGGACATTTATACAAACAGTTGGGAGAGTTAAAACAGCATCTTGCAGAGTTGTTGGAAGAAAACCAGCATATAAAAATGGAAAATAACAATTTGCGACACCGTTTTGAAGAAGTGCAGAATAAAGAAAAACAAAAAACTCAAAAGCGTAAAGAAGTGAAGCCGAAGACAGATATTGGTGAAGGCTATGACAATTTAGCGAGACTGTATCAAGAAGGTTTTCATATTTGCAATCTACATTATGGAAGTGTACGTAAAGAGGGAGATTGTTTGTTCTGTCTGTCATTCTTAAATAAAAAGTGAAATTACCTTTCCAATTATAATTGGAAAGGTAATTTTTTATACATGAAATAGGGTAGGTTAAGGGTAAGAAAAGGAGCAGTATATGAATTTATATGAAGATGAACGTTTAGATTACTTATTAGCGCAAGACATGAAGATTATACAAAGCCCATCAGTATTTAATTTTTCTTTAGATGCTGTTTTACTGGCAGATTTTGCATGGGTACCAATTCAAAAGGGGAATTTACTTGATTTGTGTACAGGTAACGCAGTTGTCCCCCTTCTATTAAGTACAAGAACAAAAGGAAAGATTACTGGTGTGGAAATTCAAGAACGCTTATATGATATGGGAGTAAGAAGTGTTCAATATAATGGGCTGGAAGAAAGAATTCACCTCATACATGGAGATTTGAAAGATATGCCAGAGAAACTCGGACGTCATCAATATGATGTTGTTACATGTAATCCACCATATTTTCAAACACCTCAAACTTCAGAGAAAAATATGAATGAACATTTAGCGATAGCTCGTCATGAAATTATGTGTACATTAGAAGATGTTGTATCTGCAAGTAGTCAGTTAGTAAAACAAGGTGGGAAAGTGGCGTTTGTACATCGTCCAGGGCGATTACTCGACATTGTCACATTAATGCGTAAATATAAAATTGAACCAAAGCGTGTGCGATTTGTTTATCCTAAGGTTGGAAAAGAAGCAAATACATTGTTAATTGAAGGAATTAAGGATGGAAGTGCAGATTTAAAAATTTTACCACCTCTCGTTGTATATGAGAACAATAACGAATATACAAAGGAGATACGTTCAATTTTATATGGAGAAGAATAAGCATTTTTTTTATGTGGTAGAGTGCTCTGATGGAAGTTATTATGCTGGATATACAAACCATATAGAAAAACGAATTCAGACTCATAATAGCGGCAAAGGAGCTAAGTATACACGCGTCAGGCTTCCTGTCGTTTTAAAATATGTAGAGACCCATGATGATAAACGTACAGCTATGCAAGCGGAGTATTACTTTAAGCAATTAACGAGAAAACAAAAAGAGGCATATATGCAAAAAGGAGAACGCTATGTGGCAACAAAAAAGCTTTCAACAAAATGAAAAGGGAGTTTTATATTTAGTACCAACTCCTATTGGAAATTTAGAAGATATGACATTTCGTGCAATCCGAATTTTAAAAGAAGTTGATTTAATTGCTGCTGAAGATACGAGACAAACGAAAAAACTTTGTAATTATTTTGAAATTGAAACACCTGTCACGAGTTATCATGAGCACAATAAAGAAGTAAGTGGGAAGAAAATATTAGAGAAATTAGAGGATGGAAAGAATGTAGCACTTGTTAGTGACGCTGGTATGCCGTGTATTTCTGATCCAGGTTACGATATTGTTGTTGAGGCAGTAGCTGAGCAATATCATGTAATTCCGCTTCCTGGAGCAAATGCAGCCCTTACAGCATTAATTGCATCTGGTCTTGAAACAAAGCAGTTTTATTTCTATGGTTTCTTGCAGAGAAATAAAAAGGAACGAAAGATGGAGTTAGAAAAGCTTCGTTATGTACAAACTACAATGATGTTTTATGAAGCGCCTCATCGTTTAGATGATACTTTAATTTCGATGCAGGAAGTGTTGGGAAATAGAGAGATTGTATTATGTCGGGAGTTAACGAAAAAATTTGAGGAATTTATTCGAGGAACAGTCGAAGAAGCAATTGAGTGGACGAAGCAAAATGAGGTACGTGGTGAGTTTTGTATTTTAGTAGCTGGTTCGACAGAAGAACCTGCTCCAGAAGAACAATGGTGGGAATCTCTTTCAGTATATGATCATATTGAACACTATATAAATGAAAAAGGTATGAATTCAAAAGAAGCGATTAAAACAGTCGCTAAAGATCGAGATTTGTCGAAAAGAGATGTATATCAAATCTATCATGTCGATAAAAAATAAGCTTCTCATAATTGAGAAGCTTATTTTGCTGTTTCGATATAATCTTGAAGTTCGTTTAAGATTTGCTCAGCGCCTTCTTTGCTTAAGATGATTTTACCTTCAGCTAAAGAAAGGTTACCGTCAGATACTTCACCAGTTACTTGGCAAGTCATGTTTGGTTTATATTTTTTTAAGATGATTTTCTCGTCATCAACATAGATTTCAAGAGCATCCTTTTCTGCAATACCTAAAGTACGGCGTAATTCGATTGGAATTACTACACGACCTAATTCATCAACTTTACGAACAATACCAGTAGATTTCATAATTTTTTTCCTCCTAAATAAATAGTTTATAAGTTTCGAGTCTATTTTTAGATTCGTCATTTTTCGACAAAATACCCTATGGACATATGATACCAATCATTTACATTTCCGTCAATTCTTAAATTCTATATTTTTTAAAAAGATTTATAGATTTCTTATTTCTTATATATAATAGATTGAGAGGAAATTCCACAATTATTTACATTGTTTTCTGAAAAATTAACAAATTTTAAGTGGAGATTGTATATTTTTTTGGAATATGAGCAATAGATGATAAAGATATCGAGCATTAAGAACCCAAATTCAAAATTAGGTTGGGGTAAAGAAGATAAGTGAGATTCGGGCTGCTCGTAAAAGCCCGATTGATGTGGGCTAATAATCAGTGGGGATGAACAAAAACCCCGCTGATTAAAGTTTCACTTTATATATGAGTTTTTGATATACTGTTTATAAATACATATGAGGTTATTCGGGAGGTCCAAAACAATGACAGAGGAAAATAAGTCCTTTTATATTACTACCCCAATTTATTATCCAAGTGGAAAATTACACATTGGACATGCTTATACGACAGTAGCAGGAGATGCAATGGCACGATATAAGCGTATGCAAGGATACAATGTTCATTATTTAACAGGAACTGATGAGCATGGACAGAAAATCCAAAAAAAAGCAGAAGAATTAAATATTACACCACAAGCATATGTGGATAATATTGTTGCAGGAATTAAAGAACTTTGGGAGAAGATGGATATCTCTTATGATGATTTTATTCGTACAACTGAAGATCGTCATAAAGATGTTGTTGAAAAAATCTTTAAGCAACTAGTAGATCAAGGTGATATTTATCTTGATGAATATGAAGGTTGGTATTCTGTACAAGATGAGACATTCTATACGGAGCATCAATTAGTAGATCCAATTATGGAAGGTGACAAAGTAGTTGGAGGAAAAAGTCCAGATAGTGGTCATGATGTAGAACTTGTTCGTGAAGAATCATATTTCTTTAGAATGGGTAAATATGTCGACAGACTATTAAAATTCTATGAAGATAATCCACATTTCATTCAGCCAGAGTCTCGTAAGAATGAAATGATTAATAACTTCATTAAACCAGGCTTAGAAGATTTAGCAGTTTCTCGTACTTCATTTGACTGGGGAGTTCGTGTTCCAGGTAATCCGAAACACGTTATTTACGTATGGGTTGACGCATTATCTAACTACATTACAGCATTAGGTTATGGAACAGAAAATGAAGAGATGTATAAGAAATTCTGGCCGGCAGATGTGCATTTAGTTGGAAAAGAAATCGTTCGTTTCCATACAATTTATTGGCCAATCATTTTAATGGCATTAGATTTACCTCTTCCGAAAAAAGTCTTTGCTCATGGCTGGATTTTAATGAAGGATGGAAAGATGAGTAAGTCAAAAGGAAACGTAGTAGATCCAGTTACATTGATCGATCGTTACGGATTAGATGCATTACGTTATTACTTACTTCGTGAAGTTCCATTCGGATCTGACGGTGTATTCACACCAGAAGGATTTGTGGAGCGTATTAATTTCGATCTAGCAAATGACTTAGGTAACTTATTAAATCGTACAGTAGCTATGATTGATAAGTACTTTAACGGAGAAATCCCTGCATTTAAAGCGAATGTAACGGAATTTGATGAAACGTTAGTAACGTTTGCAAAAGATACATTGAAAAAAGTAGAAGAGGCAATGGAGAATATGGAGTTCTCTGTAGCGTTAGGATCTATTTGGCAATTGGTTAGTCGTACGAACAAATATATTGATGAAACACAACCATGGGTATTAGCGAAAGATGAGAATGATCGTGAAAAGTTAGCTTCTGTAATGGCTCATTTAGCAGAAGTACTTCGTCAAACAGGTATTATGCTTATGCCATTCTTAACAGTAGCACCAAGCAAGATGTTCGCTCAGCTTGGCCTTACTGATGAGGCTCATAAATCTTGGGAAAGTCTATCTACAATTGGCTGTATTCCAGCTGGAACAAAAGTAGAAAAAGGAAACCCAATTTTCCCTCGCTTAGAAATGGAAGTGGAAGTAGAGTACATTAAGGAACAAATGAAAAGCTCTGCTCCTAAAGTAGAAGAGAAAAAAGAAGAAGAACCGAAGGCGGAAGAAATTACAATTGATGATTTCTTTAAAGTAGAATTACGCGTAGCTGAAGTACTATCTGCTGAACCTGTGAAAAAAGCAGACAAGTTGTTAAAAATTCAACTAGACTTAGGCACAGAAAAGCGTCAAGTTGTTTCTGGAATTGCGAAATTCTATTCGCCAGAGGACCTAAAAGGTAAAAAGGTTATTTGTGTAACAAACTTAAAACCTGTAAAATTACGCGGTGAATTATCGCAAGGTATGATTTTAGCGGGTGAAGAGAATGGCGTATTGTCATTAGCATCAATTGATCAAAATCTACCAAATGGTACAAAAATCAAGTAATTAAGACAAGAAAAGAGATGTTTCACGTGTAACATGTGTGAAGCGTCTTTTTTCTTTTTACACTCTCTATTTTTGCATTAAGATTGTAGTATTGTTATCGTTAAGTTATTAAAGAACTTATTTTTGTAGAATAAACTTGATTTCAATATAAAAGGAGTTATGTATTATGTTGTTTGATACACATTCACATTTGAATGCAGAGCAATTCGAAGAAGATTTGCAAGAAGTTATTGCCCGAATGAAAGAAGCGGGAGTTACTTATACAGTTGTTGTTGGTTTTGATGAAGTAACGATAAAAAAGGCGATGGAATTAGCTGAAGCCTATGATTTTATTTACGCTGCGGTTGGATGGCATCCAGTTGATGCAATTGACATGACAGAAGAACATTTAGCTTGGTTAGAAGAACTTGCTTCTCATCCTAAAGTCGTTGCACTTGGAGAAATGGGTTTAGATTATCACTGGGATAAGTCTCCAAAAGAAATACAGAAAGAAGTATTCCGTAAACAAATTACATTAGCTAAAAAAGTGAAATTGCCGATTATTATACATAACCGCGATGCAACTCAAGATATTGTTGATATTCTAGAAGAAGAGAATGCAGCTGAAGTAGGAGGCATTATGCATTGCTTTAGCGGCAGCGTAGAAGTAGCAGAGCGATGTGTTGATATGAACTTTTTAATTTCGTTAGGCGGACCAGTTACATTTAAAAATGCTAAGAAGCCGAAAGAGGTTGCTACGGAGATTCCATTAGAGAAATTGTTAATAGAGACGGATTGTCCGTATCTAACGCCGCATCCATTTCGAGGGAAACGAAATGAACCGAGTTATGTAAAACTCGTAGCAGAAGAAATTGCGAATTTAAAAGGAATTTCTTATGAGGAAGTAGCAGAAATGACAACCAAAAATGCAAAATTTTTATTTGATGTTGAATAAAAAAGAATGGGGAAACCTGTTCTTTTTTATTTTGAAAAAACACTAGTAGAAGTGATGAAGAAAATAAATGTGAATGATGAAGTGTTACAATAAGGACAGAGAACAAAGATTTTTCTATTCTATTTTTTAAAATATAAGAATGGGGAAAATAATAATGGAAAAGTCGTCATTTTTTTGTTTTACTAAGTAGAGACGAAACGAGTGTGGAGGCAAGCATGAAAATAAAAGAGATTATCGTTGTAGAAGGTAAAGATGATACAGTTGCGATTAAGCGTGCTGTTGATGCGGATACAATTGAAACGAACGGTTCAGCAATCGGTGATCATGTTATTGAGCAAGTTAAATTAGCGCAACAAAAAAGGGGCGTTATTATTTTCACAGATCCGGATTATCCTGGAGAGCGTATTCGAAAAATTATTTCTGACAAGGTTCCCGGCTGTAAGCATGCCTTTTTACCGAAGGAAGAAGCGCTTGCTAAAAGGAAAAAGGGAGTTGGGATCGAACATGCTTCTAATGAGTCGATCCGCCGTGCTCTAGAGAATATACATGAAGAAATGGAAGTTTATACAAGTGAAATTAGTTGGAGTGATTTAGTCGATGCAGGCTTAGTGGGCGGAGAAATGGCAAAGAGCCGCAGAGAAAGAATGGGTAAGCTATTAAAGATTGGTTATACAAATGCAAAACAGTTACATAAACGATTACAGATGTTTCAAGTTTCAAAGGAATCATTTGGAGAAGCTTATAAGCAAGTAATACAGGAGGAAAAAAAATGAAGGATATCGCAACGCCAAATCGTACAAAAGACATTGTTGAAAAGTATGGATTTTCATTCAAAAAAAGTTTAGGACAAAACTTTTTAATTGATACAAATGTATTAAATCGTATTGTCGATCATGCTGAAATTGGTTCAGAAAGTGGTGCAATTGAAATTGGACCAGGTATCGGTGCATTAACAGAGCAATTAGCGAAGCGTGCTAAAAAAGTAGTGGCTTTTGAAATTGATCAAAGACTATTACCAATTTTAGATGAGACGTTAGCACCATATGGTAACGTTACAGTTATTAATAAAGACGTACTAAAAGCGGATGTACATGAAGTATTTAATGAGCAATTTGAAGAAGGGCAAGATGTAATGGTAGTAGCTAACTTGCCATACTATATTACAACGCCAATTTTATTTAAATTGCTTGAAGAAAAGTTACCAGTTCGTGGATTTGTTGTTATGATGCAAAAAGAAGTTGGAGATCGTTTAGCTGCTAAACCTGGAACGAAAGAGTATGGTTCTTTATCGATTGCCATTCAGTATTATACAGAAGTTGAAACAGTTATGACTGTACCGCGTACAGTGTTTGTACCACAGCCAAATGTTGATTCTGCAATTATTCGCCTTCTAAAGCGTCCGAAACCGGTTGTAGAGGTGACAGATGAAACATTCTTCTTTGAAGTAGTACGAGCAAGTTTCGCACAGCGCCGTAAAACTTTAATGAATAATTTATCAAATAATTTAAATGGTTTCCCGAAAGATAAGGAATTATTGGATCGAATTTTAACAGAAGTAGGAATTGATCCAAAGCGAAGAGGCGAAACGCTATCTATTGAAGAGTTTGCAACATTAAGTAATGCATTGGTTCTTCATAAATTATCATAAGAATATGAAAGGGACAGTTCAACTTGAACTGTCCCTTTTGTCACCTTTCTCCCTCTAAATTCATATTTTAAAAACAGGTAAGATGGCCTAATGAGTTTGGAGGTAGGAGAATGGCTTTACATGTTGGAGAATTAGTGGAACGATATTCTCATAAGAGGGATATTCTTTTTCGTATTATAGAAATAAAAGGCGAGATAGCTATATTGTTTGGAGAGGAAATTAGACTGGTGGCGGATGCGCCACTTGAAGATTTAATTAGTATAGATCAACGAGAACATAAAAAAAGGGTGAAGCGTGAGAAAGAAACAATGGAGCGCACGTATCGTTTGTTTCAACAAGATTATGTGTTAATGAAACAAAGGCATGAACATACTTCAACTGGTGGATACACAAGTGAGGTGAATTATTTTCAAATGCCGGGACGTGTATTGCATATAGATGGAGACCCTTTATATTTGCGCAAGTGCTTAGACTTATATAACAAAATTGGCGTTCCTGTACAAGGTATTCATTGTAAAGAAACGGAGATGCATGAAAAAGTAGTAGACTTAATAGATCACTTTCGCCCAGACATTCTCGTTATTACGGGGCATGATGCATATACAAAATCGAAAGGAGTGAAGGGAGATTTAGCGGCATATAGGCATTCAAGGCATTTTGTACAGGCTGTTCGAGAAGTGCGAAAAAAATATCCATCATTGGATCAACTTGTTATTTTTGCTGGGGCATGTCAATCGCACTTTGAGGCACTAATTCGTGCAGGGGCCAATTTCGCTAGTTCACCATCTAGAATTAATATTCATGCACTAGATCCCGTATATGTAGTTGGTAAAATTAGTTTTACTTCATTTATGGAGAGAGTCAATGTATGGGATGTCGTACGTAATACAATTACTGGTGAAAAGGGACTAGGTGGAATTGAAACGAGAGGGATTTTACGAACGGGATTACCTTTTCAACATTACGAAGAGTAAGCAGGGTACATATGTATCTTGCTTTTTTGTATGGAAGGATTTAAATGAATTTGGATAAAAAGAGGCAAGAACGTACAGACTACGTAATGATACTTTTACAATATAGTATTTCTTCTATCTATTCAAACGCAAGATGATATTAGCTGTGAATCGCGGTTAATAATTAGGATAGATATATAGTGCTTTAAGTGTTCAATCTAAATTACAGCGAGGTGTAGCGAAGTATATGTCAAAACGTTTAGATGAAATTAAAAGCGAATTAGATCACCATCTTGGACAGCGACTTATGTTAAAAGCAAATAGTGGAAGAAGAAAAACTGTGGAGCAATCAGGTGTACTAGCAGAAACATACCGTTCTGTTTTTGTTGTACAATTGGATCAACAAGAAGATGCGTTGCAACGTGTATCTTATAGTTATGCAGATGTTTTAACAGAGACAGTAGAGTTAACATTTTATGGAGACCCTCATAATGAGGTCATTTTATAATCCATATATCATTACATATATTCCCATAAATGAAAAGCTATATTATTTTGCATACTAACTATACCGTAGCAAAATAAGGAGGGACTCTGCATTGAGTAGACGAAGAGGTGTCATGTCAAACCAATTTAAAGAAGAGCTAGCAAAAGAGCTTGGCTTTTATGATGTTGTTCAGAAAGAAGGATGGGGCGGAATTCGTGCGAAAGATGCTGGTAACATGGTGAAACGTGCTATAGAAATTGCAGAACAGCAATTAATGAAACGAAACCAGTAGTTGTAAGATACTTTCTATGCTACGGTAGCCGAGGAGACATTCCTCGGCTTTTTGTACTCTAAAAGGTGCCATCATTTTACATAAGTAGTTTCATTCTGAATGCTTTTCGTTATAATTAGGGAAGTGTCATCGTCTTACTATAAATTTATGGTAAAATAAACGATAAAAGATTGAGTACATAGAGTGGGTGAATAGATTGAAGCTACTAGTGAAAGCACCAGCAAAGATTAATCTGTCGTTAGATGTACTGGGAAAAAGACAAGACGGATATCATGAAGTGAAAATGATTATGACAACCATTGATTTAGCAGATCGTCTAGAACTAACGGAATTAGCAGAAGACCGTATTGAAATTTTATCCCATAATCGGTATGTCCCAGACGACCAACGAAATTTAGCTTATCAGGCAGCGAAATTATTAAAAGAGAAGTTTAATGTAAAAAAAGGTGTATCTATTACTATTGAAAAAACGATTCCAGTAGCAGCTGGATTAGCAGGTGGAAGTAGTGATGCAGCAGCGACATTACGTGGTCTTAATAAATTATGGAATTTAGGGCTTACAATTGATGAGTTAGCAGAGCTTGGCGCAGAAATTGGATCAGATGTATCGTTCTGTGTATACGGCGGCACAGCAATTGCCACTGGAAGAGGAGAGAAAATTGAGCATATAAAGACTCCGCCTTCTTGTTGGGTTATTTTAGCGAAACCACATATAGGTGTATCTACTGCTGATGTGTATGGAAATTTAAAGTTAAATCGAGTTACACATCCAAATGTAGATAAAATGGTTGATGTCATAAATTCTGGAGATTATAAAGGGATTTGTGATACTGTTGGTAACGTTTTAGAAGATGTAACATTTGGAATGCATCCTGAAGTTGCACGTATTAAATCACAGATGAAGCGATTCGGAGCGGATGCTGTATTGATGAGTGGAAGTGGTCCAACTGTATTTGGACTTGTACACCATGATTCTCGAATGCATCGCATTTATAACGGGTTAAAAGGATTTTGTGAACAGGTCTATGCGGTACGTTTATTAGGAGAGCGAGAAACGCTTGAATAAAGACGTATAATACGTTATGATTTGTTTAGAATATTCGTGATTTGAGGTGAGAGTATGAAAATTAGAAGAAGTACAAGATTAGTCGATATGACTTATTACTTGCTACAAAACCCTCGTCAGCTAGTATCTCTCACTTTTTTTGCTGAAAGGTATCAATCGGCTAAGTCTTCCATTAGTGAAGATTTAGTTATTATTAAGCAAACGTTTGAACAACAAGGGGTCGGCACATTGCAAACGATACCAGGAGCAGCAGGAGGAGTGAAATATATACCGTATATAAGTGAAGAAGAGGCAGATCTAATTATTGATGAGCTTTGTGGCTTATTTGAAAATCCAGATCGTATTTTGCCTGGCGGTTACTTATACATGACAGATTTATTGAGTAATCCTCGCCATATTAATGGCGCAGGTCGTTTGTTTGCTTCTGTTTTTGCTAGGCAATCAATTGATGCGGTTATGACGGTGGCAACGAAAGGGATTCCACTTGCTTATGCAGTGGCAAATTACTTAGATGTACCAGTTGTAATTGCAAGGAAAGATAATAAGGTAACAGAAGGTCCGACTGTTAGTATTAACTATGTGTCGGGTTCTTCTAAACGAATTCAAACAATGACATTAGCAAAACGCAGCCTTCCAGAAGGATCGAATGTTTTAATTATTGATGACTTCATGAAAGCTGGTGGAACGATTCAAGGTATGATGAGTATGTTAGAAGAGTTCAAGGCTAATGTTGTTGGTATTGGTGTATTAGTAGAATCCACAGATATTGAAGAACGACTAATTAATAATTTTGTATCATTAATTCGTCTATCGGAAGTTGATGTGAAAGAAAAAACGATTCAAGTGGAAAAAGGGAATTATTCTCTTGCACCATTTGATGAAGGGCTTGTAGAGGCTGAATAAAAGGTAGAGCAGATAGCTCTATCTTTTTTTATTTTATTTATAGATTATAAAATAGATGGACAAACTGCCTTTCGTACACTATTTTTAAAGAGTAAAATAAATAATAAAAGGGTGAAAAGTATGAAAGTTGTTCAAACAAGCAAGGCACCACAAGCGATTGGACCTTACTCACAAGGGATTATTGTAAATAATATGTTTTATAGCTCAGGACAAATTCCATTAACGGAAAATGGGGAGCTTGTAACAGGAGATGTAACAGTACAAACAGAACAAGTATTTCAAAATTTACAAGCGGTATTAGAGGAAGCAGGTGCTTCATTTGATACAGTCGTAAAAACAACAGTATTTTTAAAGGACATGGATGATTTTAATGCAGTGAATGAAGTATATAGCTCTTATTTCTCTACTCATAAACCAGCTCGATCTTGTGTGCAAGTAGCAAAATTACCGAAAGATGTTTCCGTTGAAATTGAAGTAATCGCCCTAGTTAAGTAACCTTTTGTAAGCGATAACCTCCACTAATCTCTATATTCAACTACATTAAAAATTTTTATCTTAAAAATTTTTAAAAAATTAAAGGGAAAATAGAAAATTTGTGGAATTTATACAAATATATCGCTTATTTAGAAAAGGGTGGTGAACACAAGATGGAAGTGACTGACGTAAGATTACGCCGCGTAAACACAGAAGGCCGCATGAGAGCAATTGCCTCTATTACTTTGGACCATGAATTTGTTGTTCATGATATTCGTGTAATTGATGGTAATAATGGATTATTTGTAGCAATGCCAAGTAAACGTACTCCAGATGGAGAGTTCCGTGACATTGCACATCCGATTAATTCTGGTACACGCTCTAAAATTCAAGATGCGGTTTTAACAGAGTATCATCGTTTAGGCGAGTTAGAAGAGGTTGAGTTTGAAGAAGCAGGTGCTTCGTAAAATTCGAATGAAAAGGGCTTTGACGAAAAGCCTTATAATTTTGTAGCAAACTCCTGTAAGCATTTACAGGAGTTTGTTTTTTTTACTTTATATTTGTAAATTTCATAATTCATTAATATAAAAAGAAGAAACTACTAATTTTTTCAAAATCATTTTAAATAGTATAGCTTATTTCTTAAAAAAGATACTAAAGAGTAAAACATCTTATAAGAATTATGGTAAAATTTAATAGTTAAAATGTGTTTCTTGAAATATATGATGATTTAGGATAATATCTTTAATGGATAAATAGGTTGCGATGGAGGGTCTATATGTCAAACAGATTTGCAGTGATTCTAGCTGCAGGTAAAGGCACACGTATGAAGTCTAAGCTATACAAAGTGCTGCATCCTGTATGTGGAAAACCCATGGTACAACACGTAGTCGATCAAGTATCTCAATTAGGATTGCAGAAACTTGTAACGGTTGTTGGACATGGTGCTGAAATGGTACAAGAACAGCTAGGAAACGTAAGTGAGTTTGCATTACAAGCAGAACAACTTGGTACAGCACATGCTGTAGATCAAGCTGCAAGTGTACTTGCAAATGAAGAAGGAACAACTTTAGTTATTTGTGGTGATACGCCGCTAATAACTGCTGAAACGATGGAAGCATTACTTCAGCAACATAAAGAAGCAGGAGCAATGGCGACGGTGCTAACAGCGTACATAGAAGAACCTGCTGGATATGGCCGTATTGTTCGTAATGAGAATGGTCATGTTGAAAAGATTGTTGAGCATAAAGATGCAAATGAGAAAGAATTAGCTATTAAAGAAATCAATACAGGTACGTATTGTTTTGATAATAAGGCTTTATTTGCTTCACTTTCTAAAGTTTCAAATGATAACGTACAAGGTGAATATTACCTTCCAGATGTTATTGAGATTTTAAAAAATGAAGGTCATATCGTATCAGCTTATCAAACAGAGCAGTTCGATGAAACGTTAGGTGTTAACGACAGAGTCGCTCTATCGCAAGCGGAAATTATTATGAAAAACCGTATCAACCGAAAGAACATGGTAAATGGTGTTACAATTATTGATCCAAGTAACACTTATATTTCTGCTGATGCAATTATCGGTAGTGATACAGTTCTTCATCCAGGAACAATTATTGAGGGGAACACTGTAATTGGTTCTGATTGTGAAATTGGACCGCATACAGTAATTCGTGATAGTGAAATTGGAGATCGTACGACAATTCGTCAATCTACTGTACATGATAGTAAACTTGGTACAGAAGTATCGGTTGGTCCATTTGCACATATTCGCCCAGATTCAGTTATTGGAGACGAAGTACGCGTTGGAAACTTCGTGGAAATCAAAAAAACTGTCTTTGGTAATAGAAGTAAAGCTTCACACTTGAGTTATATCGGGGATGCACAAGTTGGAGAAGACGTGAATCTTGGTTGTGGTTCAATTACGGTGAACTATGACGGTAAGAATAAATTCAAAACTGTGATTGGTAATGGGGTATTTATTGGATGTAATTCAAACCTTGTTGCTCCAGTAACAGTTGAAGATGGTGCTTATGTGGCAGCAGGCTCTACAATTACAGAGAATGTTCCATCAAAAGCATTATCGGTAGCACGTGCACGTCAAGTTAACAAAGAAGACTATGTTGATCAATTGCTGAATAAGAAAAAATCATAATGTGGAGGGTTAATCTAGATGTCGACTCAATATCTAAATTCTAATTTGAAAGTATTCTCTTTAAACTCTAATAAGGAACTTGCTGAGCAGATTGCAAAGCATATTGGAGTAGGACTAGGAAAATGTTCTGTTGATCGTTTTAGTGATGGAGAAGTTCAAATTAACATTGAAGAAAGTATCCGTGGTTGCGATGTATTCATTATTCAATCTACAAGCTTCCCAGTAAACGAACATATCATGGAATTACTTATTATGATCGATGCATTAAAACGTGCATCTGCGAAAACAATTAATATTGTTATTCCTTATTATGGTTATGCGCGTCAAGACCGTAAAGCGCGTTCTCGTGAACCAATTACATCGAAACTTGTAGCAAACTTGCTTGAAACAGCAGGTGCAACTCGTGTAATCACTCTAGATTTACATGCTCCACAAATTCAAGGGTTCTTTGATATCCCAATCGACCACTTAATGGGTGTACCGATTCTTTCTGATTACTTTGAAACAAAAGGTCTTAAAGATATCGTAATCGTGTCTCCTGATCATGGTGGTGTAACTCGTGCAAGAAAAATGGCAGATCGTCTAAAAGCGCCAATCGCTATTATTGATAAGCGTCGCCCTCGCCCGAACGTATCAGAGGTAATGAACATTATCGGTAATATTGAAGGCAAAACAGCGATTTTAATTGATGACATCATTGATACAGCTGGTACAATTACATTAGCAGCAAACGCTCTTGTTGAGAACGGTGCTTCTGAAGTATATGCTTGCTGTACACACCCAGTATTATCTGGTCCAGCAATTGAACGTATTCAAAATTCAAATATTAAAGAGTTAGTTGTAACGAACTCTATCGTATTACCGGAAGAGAAGAAAATCGACAAAGTACATGAACTTTCAGTTGCTCCATTAATCGGAGAAGCAATCATTCGTGTATACGAAGAAGAATCTGTGAGTGTATTATTCAATTAATTGGATAGAATGAGACGTAACCAAAATTGGTTACGTCTTTTCGTATCGAAAAAAGAAAGTAGTGGTACAAGAATGAAATTGATAGTAGGACTTGGGAACCCAGGTAGAGAATATGAATTAACAAGGCATAATATTGGATTTATGGCCATTGATGAACTTGCGAAGCGTTGGAACATTTCTTTGAATGAACAAAAATTTAAAGGTGTATTTGGTGCAGGTTTTGTTAATGGAGAAAAGGTAATCTTATTAAAGCCGCTAACATATATGAATTTATCTGGAGAAAGTATTCGTCCACTCATGGATTATTATAAAATTGATGTTGAGGACTTCGTTGTTATGTACGACGATTTAGACATTCCTGTAGGTAAATTGCGTCTTCGCATGAAAGGTAGTGCTGGTGGACATAATGGTGTAAAGTCAATGATTTCACACCTAGGAACACAAGAATTTCAACGTATCCGTATGGGAATTGATCGCCCGAAAAATGGAATGAAGGTAGTCGATTATGTATTAGGACGCTTTACATCTGAAGAGATTCCGGATGTTAACCATTCTATTGAAAAAGCAGCGGATGCATGTGAAGAGTGGCTAAATAAGCCTTTTCTCCAAATCATGAATACTTTCAATAGTTAAAAATGAGATTAGGAATATTTCTTTTTTGTTTTACCCATACTAGTAGTAATTTAATTTTTAGGAGGCTAGTATGGAAGGGTATTATTATTGCAGACACTGCGGAGGTAATGTAGGCTCCATTAACGCAGAAAAAGTATATAGCGACGTTTTATTTCAACTAACAGAGCAAGAAGTAGTAGAGATGATTCATTTTCATGAGAATGGAAATATATATATAAAAACGATTTGTGAATCGTGTCAAGAAACGCTCGCATCTTATCCTGAGTATTATGAATATGAAAAATTTCTGCAATAAAATGTTGTCGCTTTGGCATGTCCAAAGCATTTTTCTGTTTTCCTTTTCCGAAATATTTGCATAAAATAGAATGGCTTGCTCTTTATGTTGAGAGGAGTTTTAAAAATGATAGGTTTATTAGAGCAATTTTATAAAAATAAAGAGATACAATCAGTTATTAATGGATTAGAAGATGGGTTAAAGGAACAACTTATATCAGGGATGGCAACGTCTTCTCGTTCATTATTAATGGCGGCTTTATATAAAAAAACAAAAAAATCACAATTAATCGTGACACATAACTTATACCAAGCGCAAAAAGTACATGAAGATTTAGTGGCGTTACTTGGTGAAAAAGATGTGTGGCTATATCCAGTGAATGAACTTATAGCATCGGAAATTGGGGTTGCAAGTCCAGAATTGAAGGCGCAACGTATAGAAGTGTTAAATCGCTTGGCTGCTGGAGAGAATGGAATCATTGTAGCTCCAGTGGCAGGATTGCGTAGATTTTTACCAATAAAAGAATTGTGGAAGCAAAAGCAAGTTGAAATCAATCTAGGGCAAGAGATTGATTTAGATGCGCTCTTGCATACTTTACATCATATTGGCTATGAACGTAAGTCGATGGTAGAAGCTCCAGGGGAGTTCAGTTTGCGCGGGGGAATATTAGATATTTATCCTTTAACTGAAGAACTACCATTTCGTATTGAATTCTTCGATACAGAAGTCGATTCTATTCGATTATTTGATGTGGATGAACAGCGTTCTCAAGGAAAAAAAGAAAGCGTTAAGTTTGGTCCGGCAACAGAGTTTTTATTTTCACAGGAAGAATTAAAATCAGGAATTCAGCATCTTGAAGAAGGTTTGACTAAGACGATGCAAAAACTTTCTGATGATAAACTAAAGACTACAGTACTTGAGACGGTAAGTCATGAAATTGAGATGTTGAAAAACGGGCAAAGTATAGAACAGATGTTTAAATACTTATCTATTTTCTATAAAGAACCTGCTAGTCTGATAGATTATTTACCAGAAGACGGTGTTGTAATTTTAGATGAGATTTCCCGTATTCAAGAAACAGCATCACATCTGGAAACAGAAGAGGCGGAATGGTATATATCACTTCTTGGTGAAGGAACAATTATTCAAGATTTATCTTTCTCTCACGCATTCGAGGGATTTCTTCATCATAAAAAAAGAAATTTTGTATATTTAACGTTATTCTTGCGTCATATTGCACACACACATCCGCAAAATATTGTGAATGTAACATGTAAAACAATGCAAGATTTCCATGGACAGATGAATTTGTTAAAAACAGAAATTGATAGATGGAATGAAGGGCATTTTACGACTGTTGTACTTGGAACAGATGATGAACGTGTGAAAAAATTACAACATATTTTAAGTGATTATGATATTGAGGCAGATATTGTGGAAGGTACAGATATCTTATTGTCTGGAAGGTTACAAATTGCTGTAGGTGATTTACATGCAGGATTTGAAATGCCGATGCAAAAGCTTGTTGTCATTACTGAAAAGGAGCTTTTTCATAAGAAAGTTAAAAAATCACAACGTAAACAAAAGTTATCGAATGCTGAACGTATTAAAAGTTATTCGGAATTAAAAGTTGGAGATTATGTAGTTCATGTAAATCATGGTATAGGTAAATTTTTAGGTATTGAGACATTAGAGATTAATGGTGTTCATAAAGATTATTTAAATATTAAATATCAAGGTAATGATAAGTTATACGTTCCAATTGAACAAATTGATCAAGTCCAAAAATATGTAGGGTCTGAAGGTAAGGATCCAAAAGTTTACAAATTAGGTGGTAATGATTGGAAGAAGGTTAAAACGAAAGTTGAAAAATCTGTACAAGACATTGCGGATGACCTAATTAAACTATATGCTGAACGCGAAGCTTCAAAAGGCTATGCATATACGCCAGATACAGCAGAACAACAAGAGTTCGAATCATCTTTCCCATATCAAGAGACAGAGGATCAGTTACGTTCTATTGACGAGATTAAAAAAGATATGGAACGCGGACGCCCGATGGATAGGCTCCTTTGTGGTGATGTAGGGTATGGAAAGACTGAAGTGGCTATTCGTGCGGCATTTAAAGCAATTATGGATGAAAAACAAGTTGCAATTTTAGTACCGACAACGATTCTTGCGCAGCAACACTATGAAACAATTCGAGAGCGTTTTCAAGATTATCCAATTAATATAGGATTATTAAGTAGATTCCGTACGAGAAAACAACAAAATGAAACGATTAAGGGTTTAAAGGATGGCACAATAGATATTGTAATCGGAACACATCGTATTTTATCTAAAGATGTTACTTATAAAGATTTAGGGCTTCTTATTATTGATGAAGAACAAAGATTTGGTGTGACGCATAAAGAGAAAATTAAACAATTGAAGGCGAATGTTGACGTATTAACATTAACGGCAACTCCGATTCCACGGACGCTTCATATGTCTATGCTTGGTGTGCGCGACTTATCTGTTATTGAGACACCGCCAGAAAATCGTTTCCCAGTCCAAACGTATGTAGTAGAGTATAATCCAGCATTAATGCGAGAGGCGATAGAGCGAGAGCTTGCAAGAGGCGGTCAAATTTACTTCCTATATAACCGTGTAGAGGATATTGAAAGAAAAGCAGATGAAATTTCGATGTTAGTTCCAGATGCCCGTGTAACATACGCACATGGGAAAATGAACGAAAGTGAATTAGAGTCTGTTATGCTATCATTTTTAGAAGGACAGCATGATGTTCTTGTAAGTACAACAATTATTGAGACGGGTGTAGATATTCCGAATGTAAATACGTTAATTGTATTTGATGCAGATCGTATGGGATTATCACAGTTGTATCAGCTTCGTGGGCGTGTTGGACGTTCTAATCGTGTTGCATATGCATACTTTGCCTATAAACGTGACAAAGTGCTGTCAGAGGTTGCAGAGAAGCGTCTGCAAGCAATTAAAGAGTTCACGGAACTTGGATCTGGTTTCAAAATTGCGATGAGAGATTTATCTATTCGTGGAGCAGGTAATTTGTTAGGGGCAGAGCAGCATGGATTTATTGATTCTGTCGGATTTGATCTATATTCTCAAATGTTAAAAGATGCAATTGAACAGCGTAGAGGAACAGATGGGGCTGAAAATACAGTTAATGTTGAAATTGACTTAGAGGTAGATGCATACTTACCAGATGCTTATATTTCAGATAGTAAGCAAAAAATTATGATGTATAAACAATTTAGAGGTGTTTCTGCAATTGAGGATATTGAAGAATTGCAGGAAGAAATGATCGATAGATTCGGTGATTATCCACAAGAAGTCGGTTATTTATTACAAATTGCAAATATTAAAGTGTTGGCAATGAAAGAACAAATTGAGTTAATTAAACAGAATAAATTTGAAGTAACATTCCTGTTTTCTGAAAAAGCAAGTCAAAATATTGATGGTGGAAAATTATTCATGCTTGGAAATAGTTTTGGACGTATGATCGGTTTAGGAATGGAAGGATCACAATTGAAAATTGTTATGAAAACAAATGGTTTAGAGACATCGAAGTGGTTAACAATTGCTGAAAATTTATTAAAAGGCTTACCAGATGTAAAAAAAGAAGTAATAAATGCCTAAAATAAGATAAAAAAATACAATTCGACGTGCATAGAAGAACTAATGTGTAAAATACTATGTCTAACAGTTGGTGATTTTTACATGAACAGGTAAATTCACCACTTTGATCATCAGTAGAAAGTGAGGCAGCATTAGAATGAAAGCAACTGGAATCGTACGTCGAATTGATGATTTAGGCAGGGTAGTAATCCCGAAGGAAATTCGTAGAACTTTACGTATTCGAGAAGGAGACCCACTAGAAATATTTGTTGATCGCGATGGAGAGGTAATTTTAAAGAAGTATTCTCCAATTAGTGAACTAGGTGATTTTGCAAAAGAATATGCTGAGGCTTTATATGACAGCTTAGGACATAATGTGCTTGTCTGTGATCGAGATTCTATCATCGCAGTATCAGGCGTATCGAAAAAAGAATACTTAAATAAAAGTGTTGGCGATTTAATCGAAAAAACGATGGAAGAACGAAAGTCTGTTATTATGACGGACGAAAGTGATATTTCCATTATCGATGGTGTAACAGAAAAGGTTCATTCTTATACAGTTGGACCGATTGTTGCAAACGGAGACCCGATTGGAGCTGTCATTATTTTTTCGAAAGAAGCTATTATAAGCGAAATCGAGCATAAAGCGGTTAATACTGCTGCCAGTTTCTTAGCGAAACAAATGGAACAGTAAGGGTGTATAATTTTAGAAGTAGCAATTTTTCCTAATTATGATCTTTCTTTTTGAGAAATCAATTATTTGGAGATATATGTATATTGAATGAAGGTAGCGCTTTGCTACCTTTTTTCGTTGAGTATTTTTAACGGTGCAGGAACCTATTATTACCCGTGGTGGTAAGGCAGCTTGTTCATTTCTTTATGATATAATACGAGAGGTGAGAATAGAAAAAGGAGTTTTCTTGTATGGAAGCGAAGAAGTATCAAGCCTTTTGGCGTGGGGCTATTATATTAACGATTGCAAGTTTTGTTACAAAAGTATTAAGCGCTTTTTACCGTATTCCATATCAAAATATAGCGGGTGATATTGGTTTTTATATTTATCAACAAATTTACCCGTTTTATGGATTTTGTTTAATTTTAGCTACTTATGGGTTTCCTATTATCATTTCGAAAATGGTTGCAGAACGACTAGAGCGGGGAAAACAAAAAGAAGCAGAAGAAATTATTTGTGTATCTTTTTGGTTTTTATTGGGAATTGGTTTTATAGGCTTCTTTACATTGTTTTTTGGGGCCAAAACAATTGCGATAGCTATGGGCGATATATACTTAGATAAGTTACTACGTGTTATTTCATTTTCATTCTTATTGATGCCGTTTTTGTCTGTAGCAAGAGGGTATTTTCAAGGCTTCAATAATATGATGCCAACAGCTGTTTCGCAAGTAATAGAACAAACAATTCGAGTTTCTATTATTGTATTTTTATCGCTATTCCTAATTGCTCACGGATTTGATTTATATACAGTTGGTGCAGGGGCTATGTTAGGCTCAATTGCGGGTGGACTTATTGGGATTATTGTACTTATGTTGTATATGCGTCGAGATTTTCGTTCTATATTTTTCAAAAGTGTAGCGAGAATTAAGGGCAAAAGGAGGATAATTAAAATCCTTTTTTGGCAGGGGTTAGCGATTTGTGTTAGTAATTTAGTGCTTATTTTTATACAGATGGCAGATTCAATATCCTTGTACACCTTACTTATTGGTGCGGGAGAACAGATTGAAAGTGCAAAGGTATTAAAGGGTGTTTATGATAGAAGTATTCCGCTAATGCAATTAGGTACTGTTGTGACGACTTCTTTCTCGTTGTCACTTATTCCAATTATTACAGCGGCGAAGGAAAGAGGAGATCTTTCCTTTATTCAAGAAAAGGTAAAGTTAGCAATGAAAATAACACTTGTTATTGGACTTGCAGCAGCTATTGGACTAACTTGTATTATTCAACCTACGAATATTATGTTGTTTGAAAATAGTGATGGATCAGATGTTTTATCTATTTTATCTTTATCTATTTTATTTAGCTCGTTGTCAATTACGACGGCTTCTATTTTACAAGGGTTGGGACAAACATTTAAGCCAGCATTATTTGTTGTATTTGGAGGTTGCTTAAAGTTAGCGTTAAATTATATATTTATGCCTTATTTTGGTGTGAAAGGGGCAGCCTTTGCGACTTTGTGTGCGTTAATTATAATTTCTGGGCTAAATAGTTTGTTGCTTATGAGAGCTGTATCAGGATCGCTTATCAATAAGCGAAATATGTTAGGTGTAGTGATTAGTGGTATCTGTATGGGATTTGTATTAATGATGTTCACACGTGTGTTGCAGGTGTCTGGATTAGTAATTGATACGGAACATAGAGGAATCGCGACGCTTGAAGCGTTGCTAGGTGTAGTTGTCGGCGGATTGACATATATGTTTTTAATTTTGAAATTACGTGTATTTACAAAAAAAGAATTAGGAACCGTTATGAAACAAGAGAAAAAAGAAGGTTCATTGAAGAAGAGTGGATAGAGGTGACAGATTGTGAGTGGAATCATTACTATTTTAGGTTTAGGTGCTGGTGAATTAGATCAGCTAACGATGGGTGTATATCGAAAGATAAAAGAAGCAGATCATCTGTTTGTTAGGACGAAGGAACATCCAGTTATAGAAGAATTGGAGAAAGAAGGCGTACAATATACGGCTTTTGATGATGTATATGAAGCGCATGATACGTTTGAAATTGTATATGAAACAATTGCGAATAAATTGCTAGAACAAGCTGAAGGTACAGAAATTATCTATGCTGTTCCAGGGCATCCGCTTGTAGCAGAAAGAACAGTTCAGCTACTGTTGGAAAAAGGTGAAGATTCAAATGTTGAATTGCGAATTGAGGGTGGACAAAGTTTCCTTGATCCTATGTTTGCAAGCCTAAAGATTGATCCAATTGAAGGATTTCAATTACTTGACGCTACATCATTTAAAAGAGGACAATTAGAATTACGTCAACATCTAATCTTTTGCCAAGTATATGATGCATTCGTTGCATCTGATGTGAAATTAACATTAATGGAGATGTTGCCGGATGATTATGAAGTGTATATCGTAACAGCTGCAGGAACTTCATTTGAACAAGTAAAGAAGGTACCGTTGTATATGTTAGATCATGAAACGGAATTGAATAATTTAACGAGTGTGTATGTGCCGCCAGTTCAGGAGCGTGCATCCTTGTATCAACAGTTCGATGTACTTAGAGAAATTATTGCAGAACTTCGAGGCCCAAATGGTTGTCCGTGGGATAAAAAGCAAACACATCAATCATTAAAGAAATATTTAATTGAGGAAGCTTATGAAGTATTGGAAGCAATTGATGAAGAGGATGATGATCACTTAGTAGAAGAATTAGGTGATATATTATTACAAGTTATGCTTCATGCTCAAATTGGAGAAGATGAAGGTTGGTTTTCTATAGATGATATCATTCGAACTCTATCTGAGAAAATGGTTCGTCGCCATCCACATGTATTTGGAAATACGGATGTAAACAATGCTGATGAAGTGATTGCCAATTGGGAAGAAATTAAAAAACAAGAAAAAGGATTCGTGAAAGAATCTGTTTTAAATGGCGTTCCAAAAAGTTTGCCGCAGTTACTACGCGCCTATGAAATTCAGAAGAAAGCCGGTAAGGTTGGATTTGATTGGGTTGATGTGCAGCCTATGATAGAGAAAGCTTTGGAAGAATGGCAAGAGTTCCAACAAGAAGTTACAAACATGGATGAGGAAAAGATGCTAGGTGAGTTTGGTGATTTACTATTTGCATTTGTTAATATAGCTCGTCATTATAAAATAGATCCAGAAGAGGCGTTACGTTCAACTAATGAGAAATTTACTGGTCGTTTTTTATACATGGAGGCAAAAGTAGCTGAAATGAATAAAGAGATGGAAGATTTATCATTAGAACAGTTAGATGTTTTATGGGAAGAAGCGAAACAAACAGAGCGTTAATAGGGGGATTTGAGATGCGTCTAGATAAGTTTTTAAAAGTGTCACGTTTAATTAAAAGAAGAACATTAGCGAAAGAAGTAGCTGATCAAGGAAGAATATCTATTAATGGTCAAGTGGCAAAAGCAAGTTCGGATGTGAAAGTAGCTGATGAATTAACAATTCGTTTTGGTCAAAAAATAGTGACTGTAAAAATAAATGAATTGAAAGAAACAACTAAAAAAGAAGATGCAGCAAATATGTATAGCTTAGTTCGCGAAGAAAAAGTAAAAGCGGAAGAAGGCTTGTTCTAAAATCATTTATCCCCTCATACATTACTATTAGCTAGTAAAAACCTATGGGGGGATTTACGTGAATAATGGTTACTCACCTACGTCTTCTAATCAACAAAATGTTTCTGTGGAGCATGATATTATTATGCGTGGAAGGCGTGTAATTGATATTACTGGTGTGAAGCAGGTAGAGAGTTTTGATAGCGAAGAGTTTTTACTCGAAACCGTAATGGGTTTTTTAACGATTCGTGGTCAAAATTTACAAATGAAAAATTTAGATGTAGAAAAAGGTATTGTGTCGATTAAAGGGAAAGTTCATGAGATGCTGTATATTGATGAAAATCAAGGAGAAAAAACTAAAGGTTTCTTTAGTAAGTTGTTTAAATGAGCTTAACAATTCAGTTGTATACAATGCTTTCAATGATTGGAATGGGTGCTTGGATTGGAGCATCTTTAGATACATATCAACGTTTTTTAAAGCGTCAAGAACGTAAACGTTGGCTTGTATTTATACATGATATACTATTTTGGATTGTCCAAGCATTATTTGTCTTTTATGTATTGCTTCTCGTAAATGAAGCTGAGTTACGTATATATGTGTTTTTGGCATTATTATGTGGTTTTGCGGCATATCAAAGCTTACTGAAAGCACTATACATGAAGCTGTTAAATTTTCTCATCTATATTTTTATGCAAACAACATATTTTTTTGTTCGAATTATACAGCTACTCATGATAAAACCTGTTATTATTATAGCGCAGCTATTTATTGCATTTATATTATTCTTATTTCGTATACTGCTTTCAATTGGACATGTGTTATGGAAAATGGTGATTTGGATATTACTTTTCATATGGAAAGTTTTTTTCTGGCCTGTTCGATTTATTGCTTCGCTCATATGGAAACTTCTCCCTAATCGTGTTAAACTTTTTATAGTGAAACATATAGGGTTCCTGCAATATATAGCAAAATTGAAGGGACATATCTTCCAAATATGGGAGCGTATAAAAAAGAAGTTAGGGGGACCTCGGAAATGAGGGAACTGAGACAAAGAACAATCGAAAAACAGAGTCCAAATCCTGTTAAAGAGCATATAATACAAACGGATGAGAACAGGAAGCGACTTTATCGCCGTTTAGCGGTTTTTCTTGTCTTTACTTTTACAATTATTGCGAGTATTAGTGTAACGTTTTATCAACAAAACAGTTCCATTAAAGCAAAAGAAGCAAAAGTTAAGGACATGAAAAAAGAACTGGATTCATTAACGAATAAAGAAAAAAGTCTAAAAGACGAAGTTCAAAAGTTAAATGATGAAGAGTACGTATTAAAGATTGCTAGAAGGGATTATTTCTTCTCTGGTAAAGGGGAGATAATTTTTCCTGTTTCGAAGTAGAGTATGTCTTATTGACACTATATTTTAGGATTATATATAATAAAGTAAAATTTGACTTTTTAACCACTAAGGAGGAGCATTTTTTTTATGTCAATCGAGGTAGGCAGCAAGTTACAGGGTAAAGTAACAGGTATTACAAATTTTGGGGCTTTTGTGGAGCTGCCAGAAGGCTTAACTGGTCTTGTTCATATTAGTGAAGTTGCTGATAACTATGTAAAAGATATTAACGATCACTTAAAAGTGGGCGACCAAGTAGAAGTAAAAGTTATTAATGTTGAAAAAGATGGAAAGATTGGTTTATCTATCAAAAAAGCGAAAGAACGTGAAAAAACAGAAGGAGATCGTCCACGCGGTGAATACCAACGCGGTGGTGATCAACAACGTTCTGGACGTCCACAACGTAATAATCGCTCTTTCAACAGAGATAATCGCGGTGGCGGTAACGACCGAGCTCCAAAAGAAACATTTGAGCAAAAGATGGCACGCTTCTTAAAGGATAGCGAAGATCGTTTAACTTCTTTAAAGCGTAACACAGAGTCTAAACGTGGTGGCCGTGGCGCACGTCGCGGATAATAAGACCGTTTAGTTTTTAACATATAGAGAGGTACCCAGAGTGATGGCTCAGGGTACTTTTTTATATGTGAAAATATATTTTAAAAAAGTTTTCAAGATATGTTGACTTTAAATAATATCTGATGTAAGATACTAATTGTCCGTTAAATACGACGACATGGCGGTGTAGCTCAGCTGGCTAGAGCGTACGGTTCATACCCGTGAGGTCGGGGGTTCGATCCCCTCCGCCGCTATATTTAATTTAACGGCCCGTTGGTCAAGTGGTTAAGACACCGCCCTTTCACGGCGGTAACACGGGTTCGAATCCCGTACGGGTCATCTAAAAAGATCATGCAAATTTGCATGATCTTTTTTTGTTAAATGGATTAAGATATACAACACTTCTACAAAATCACCCTATATTTTCTGAATATTTAATTAAAAAATCGAAATAACTTACATACCGTGTATATCTGTAGAGTTATTTCGAATAAAAAGTCGAACGATTATAAAAGTGAAAACTGTTGTTTTGACAAAAATCCCAACAATCATCTTTTATAATGACAGTAATTAAACTATGCAGGTGGTGTTAAAAGTATGCCTAAAGCAGGAAGGAATACTATGAATACAAGTGTATTGGCAATGAATGAGAGTCAGCTTGGAGGAATAAAGTGGACGAGTAAGTTGCGAATGAAATTTGAACAAGTTTTCTTTAGATGGGGATTTATTATTGTTGTTATTGGTTTTCTTTTGGGAAGAGCATATATATTAACAAATATCTTACCGTTTGCACTACCATTTTTTGCTGCTGTTTATGTTATGAAGCGGGATAAGATGCCGCTAGCATTTTTAGCTCTAATGGGAGGAGCTCTTTCAGTCTCGATAGATAATTTGTTTTTTACTTTTGCATCTATCTTTACTTTCTTCATTTATAATATCTTCTTTAGTAGATTCACACGTAAAACCGTTGGACTTGTTCCATTTCAAGTATTTATCTCCGCATTAACCGCACACTTAGTTGTTGTATATTTTGCACAACAAACTGTCACCATGTACGATTTACTCGTTAGTACCATTGAGGCTGGGCTTAGTTTTGTATTAACTATGATATTTTTACAAAGTGTTCCGCTTTTAGTAGAAAGGAAAGGAAAACAACAGGCGTTAGAGACGGAAGAAATTGTTTGTTTGATTATATTACTAGCATCTGTTTTAACGGGTACAACAGATTGGTTTGTATATGATGCTTCTATTCAACATATTTTTACACGGTATTTAGTACTAGTATTTGCATTTATTGCGGGTGCTGCTACAGGATCTACAGTGGGGGTCGTAACAGGTTTGATATTAAGTTTAGCAAATGTATCTAGCTTGTCCCAGCTTAGCCTTCTTGCTTTTTCTGGATTGCTTGGTGGGTTGTTAAAAGAAGGGAAGCGTTTAGGTGTTAGTTTAGGTTTATTAATTGGGACAAGCTTAATTACATTATATGTAGACAAACAGACAAATATTGTAACGACTTTAATTGAGTCAGGCGTAGCGATTGCTATCTTCTTATTAACGCCAAAGCTTGTTTTAGATCGTATTGCTAAATTTATGCCAGGTACACAAGAGCATTCGCAAGATCAACAACAATATTTAAGAAGGATGCGCGATGTTACAGCGAACAAAATCAACCAATTTGCAAATGTATTTGCTGCTTTATCTAATAGCTTTTCTGTATATGGGTATGTAGAGGAAGAAGATAAAGAGACAGAAGCAGATTTGTTTTTGAGTACAATTACTGCGAAAACATGTCAAACATGCTTTAAAAAGGATCAATGCTGGGTAGTGAATTTCGATAAAACGTACGATTATATGAAACAAATAATGAGTGAAACGGAAGAAGGAACCCTGCAACATAATCGTAAATTAGTTCGTGAGTGGGACAAGCATTGTGTGAGAGGGAAAAAAGTGACGGATTTAGTAGCGGGTGAATTAGATCATTTCTATGAGGGACAAAAATTACGAAAACAAATGAAGGAAAATCGTAGAATAGTTGCGGAGCAACTATTAGGTGTATCAAAGGTTATGGAGGATTTTGCTAAGGAGATACAACGAGAGCGTGAAAATCATCAGGTGCAGGAAGAACAGATTATGCAAGCGTTCCGTGATTTTGGTGTCGAAGTAGAGCATGTTGATATTTATTGTTTAGATAGAGGAAGTATTGATATTGAAATGTTGATTCCCGTTGCATCTAATGAACATGGTGAATGTGAAAAGTTAGTTGCACCGATGCTTTCGGATATCCTTAAAGAAAATATTGTCGTTAAACATGAAGAAAAGTCTTCTTATCCGAATGGCCACAGTTTAATATCATTCGGTTCGGCGAAGACGTATTCTCTTGATACGGGATTGGCCACAGCCGCAAAGGGCGGTGGATTTGTTTCGGGTGACTCTTATGCGATGATGGATTTAAGTGTTGGCAAATATGCACTTGCGATTAGTGATGGTATGGGGAATGGGCAAAGAGCTCATATGGAAAGTAAGGAAACGGTGAAATTATTACAAAAAATACTCCAATCCGGTATTGACGAAGAAATAGCGATTAAGTCTATTAATTCAATTCTTTCTTTGAGAACGACGGAAGAGATGTTTACGACATTAGACTTAGCTATGGTAGATTTGCGAGATGCGAGTGCAAGGTTTTTAAAGATCGGATCAACGCCGAGTTTTGTTAAACGCGCGAATAATATTTTGAAAATTGAAGCAAGTAATTTGCCGATGGGAATCATCGAAGATGTTGAAGTTGATGTGGTGGGTGAACAATTAAAAACGGGCGATATCCTTATTATGATGAGCGATGGGATTTTTGAGGGAGCGCAGCATGTAGAGAATCATGAATTGTGGATGAAACGAAAAATTAAAGAATTGCAAACCGAAGACCCGCAAGAAATTGCTGATATCATTATGGAAGAAGTGATTCGCTCTTGTGATGGTTATATAAATGATGATATGACTATTGTAGTGGCAAAAGTGAAGAAAAATATGCCGAAGTGGGCTACGATTCCGATTGTAGGCATGCAGGCGCAGTAAAATGTAAGTGGAATGTTTATCTAAAATTTGATTTTAAAAACCTAGGCGAATACCTAGGTTTTTTTGTGGGAAAAGGTAATGCTATTGATTTTGTGAATACAGACGGAGGATGTAAGATAAAAATGTAATTTTTGTATATCTTTTTTTTGCACAATGTTTGTAAAAGTTGTACCATTATAGACAAGGCGACTAATGTTGCTGTTCTTGTTTAATGAAAGGTGATTGCGAAGTTGAAAGATACATTTGTTGAAAAAGTAGATGACTTTGTAAAGCAGCATGATGTATTAAAGAATGATTCAACAATTGTTGTGGGAGTTTCTGGTGGTCCTGACTCGTTAGCCCTTTTATATTATTTATTAGAAAAAAGAGCGGAAAAACAGTTGGAAATTGTAGTAGCTCATGTGGATCATATGTTTAGAGGTGATGAATCTCATGAGGATTTACAGTTTGTGCAGGACCTTTGTGAAGAACTGGGAATTATTTGTGAAACGATAAGAATTAATGTATCACAATATCAACAGCAATACGGGATGAATGCACAGGTTGCTGCTAGGGAATGCAGATATGCATTTTTGGAAAGAATAATGAAGAAATATGATGCAAGATATGTTGCTCTTGGACATCATGGAGATGATCAAGTAGAGACGATTTTAATGCGTCTTGTAAGAGGGAGTACTCCGAAAGGATATGCAGGAATTGCAGTGAAGCGTCCTTTTCATAATGGATATTTAATTAGGCCGTTACTTGGGGTAACGAAGGAAGAAATTGTTGATTACTGTAATAAGCTAAATTTAATTCCACGTATAGATCCGAGTAATAAAAAGGAAGTATATACAAGGAATCGATTACGTAAATATGTCCTTCCTCACTTAAAAGAAGAAAATCCACAAATGCATGAGAAATTCCAAAAATTTAGCGTGCAGATGCAAGAGGATGAGGCTTATTTGCAGGAATTAGCTTTTGAGAAAATGAATAAAGTAATTACAAAAAAAAGTGATAAACAAATTAGCTTATCAATTCCTGCCTTTGAATCCATGTCTATGCCTTTACAAAGAAGAGGGATTCAACTAATATTAAACTATCTTTATGAATATAAGATTCCATCTTCTCTTTCTTCTATACATATTGACAAGGTGATTGAGTTTTTTAAGCGGACACAACCTTCAGGTTCACTTGATTTTCCAGGTGATTTGAAAATTGTTCGTACATACGAGGAGTGTAGCTTTAGATTTAAACAAGAAATTGTCTCTCCTTTTTTGCAAGATTTATCAGTACCCGGGATCATTACGCTATTGAACGGGGATGAATTTGTAACAGAGGTGAGCGAAGATATACCAAGTAACATGAATGAAACAGTATTTGTTGCTAAGTATAATGATATATCATATCCACTTCGTATTCGTTCTAGGGAAAATGGAGATCGCATGTCAATACAAGGTATGGATGGCACGAAAAAGATAAAAGCTATTTTTATCGAAGCGAAAGTACCAAAAGAAAAAAGGGAAGAATGGCCGGTCGTTTGTGATGCAAGTGGGAACATTATTTGGGTACCCTTGTTGAAGCGATCTGCATTTGCAATTTCGAAAGAGATGGCAAAGAAGGGTAAATATATGATTATTCACTACAAAAGCAAGGAGTCTTCCGGGAGGATAATGAAATGATGAATCAAGATATCGAAAAAGTATTAATTTCTGAAGAACAAATACAAGAAAAGGTGCGCGAACTAGGTGCAGTTATTGCAGAGGATTATAAAAACACAGTACCCCTTGCAATTGGTGTATTAAAAGGCGCAATGCCATTTATGGCAGATTTATTAAAGAGAACAGATACATATCTTGAAATGGATTTTATGGCTGTATCTAGTTATGGTCACTCTACAGTTTCAACAGGCGAAGTGAAAATTTTAAAAGATCTTGATACTTCTGTAGAAGGTCGTGATATTTTAATCGTCGAAGATATTATTGATAGTGGTCTTACACTAAGCTACTTAGTAGACTTATTCAAATATCGTAAAGCGAAGTCTGTAAAAATTGTTACATTATTAGATAAGCCAACAGGCCGTAAGGTTGATCTGAAAGCGGATTATGTTGGATTTACTGTTCCACATGAATTTGTAGTAGGATATGGATTAGATTATAAAGAGCAGTACCGTAATCTTCCTTATGTAGGCGTATTAAAACCAAGCGTTTACTCAAATTAATTAAATACAGGCTTTACAATTGTATAGGAAAGTTTTTCTATGTTACGATTTACTATAGTGTTTATGCCGTGAGAGGAGGTTAGGAATGAATCGTATCTTCCGTAATACCATCTTTTATTTACTGATATTCTTAGTAGTAATTGGAATCGTGAGCTATTTTAATGGTTCGACACAAAAAACGACATCAGTTAGCTACGACAAATTCATTACTAAACTAGAAAGCGGTGAAGTGCGTAATGTGCAACTTCAACCGAAAAATGGTGTATTTGAGGTAAAAGGACAATTCAATAACTCTAGCCAAGGAGAACAATTTGTTACTTATGCACCAAATACTGAGGAATTACAAAAGAAAATCAATGATAAAGCGAAAGGTGCCGAAGTTAAGTATCAACCAGCAGAAGAAACAAGTGCTTGGGTAACATTCTTTACTTCAATCATTCCGTTTGTCATCATCTTCATTTTATTCTTCTTCTTATTAAACCAAGCTCAAGGCGGCGGTAGCCGTGTTATGAACTTCGGGAAAAGTAAGGCGAAGTTATATAATGATGAAAAGAAAAAAGTTCGTTTCAGAGATGTTGCTGGGGCGGATGAAGAGAAACAAGAACTTGTTGAGGTAGTTGAATTCTTAAAAGACCCTCGTAAGTTTTCTGAAGTTGGTGCCCGTATTCCAAAGGGTGTCCTATTAGTTGGACCTCCAGGTACAGGTAAAACTTTATTAGCACGTGCTGTTGCAGGTGAGGCTGGCGTTCCATTCTTCTCTATCAGTGGTTCTGACTTTGTAGAGATGTTTGTCGGTGTCGGTGCATCACGTGTACGTGATTTATTTGAAAATGCAAAGAAAAATGCTCCTTGTATCATTTTCATTGATGAAATTGATGCAGTAGGTCGTCAACGTGGCGCAGGTCTTGGTGGTGGTCATGATGAGCGTGAGCAAACATTGAATCAGTTACTTGTTGAAATGGATGGATTCGGTGCAAACGAAGGTATTATTATCATTGCTGCGACAAACCGTCCAGACATTCTTGACCCAGCGTTATTACGTCCAGGTCGTTTTGACCGTCAAATTACAGTAGATCGTCCAGATGTAAATGGCCGTGAAGCTGTACTGAAAGTACATGCGCGTAATAAACCGCTTGATGAGCATATTAATTTAAGAGCAATTGCGACTCGTACACCAGGATTCTCTGGTGCGGATCTTGAAAACTTATTAAACGAAGCTGCTTTAGTAGCTGCACGTCGAGATAAGAAGAAAATTGATATGAGTGATATCGATGAAGCAACGGATCGTGTTATTGCAGGTCCAGCTAAGAAAAGTCGTGTTATCTCTGAAAAAGAACGTAATATCGTTGCTTTCCATGAAGCAGGCCACACTGTAATTGGTGTTGTTCTTGATGAGGCTGATGTCGTTCATAAAGTAACAATTGTCCCTCGTGGTCAAGCTGGTGGATATGCGGTAATGCTTCCGAAGGAAGATCGTTACTTCATGACAAAGCCAGAGTTACTTGATAAAATCACTGGTTTACTTGGTGGTCGAGTAGCTGAGGAGATTGTATTTGGTGAAGCAAGTACAGGTGCTCACAACGACTTCCAACGTGCGACTGGTATTGCAAGACGTATGGTTACGGAATTCGGTATGAGTGATAAGCTTGGACCGATGCAATTTGGTAGCTCACAAGGTGGTCAGGTATTCTTAGGAAGAGACTTCCATTCAGAACAAAACTACAGTGATGCAATTGCGCATGAAATTGATGTGGAAATGCAAACGATTATTAAAGACTGTTATGCTCGTGCGAAACAAATTCTTACTGAAAAACGAGATAAGCTTGATATTATCGCAAAAACGTTACTTGAAGTAGAAACATTAGATGCAGAGCAAATTAATCATTTATATGATTATGGCAGATTACCTGAGCGTCCAACATCTTCAGATGATGTGAAAGTAAACATCAATATGAAGAAAGACGATGAAGATAAAGAAGATAAGTAAGAAATGAAGGAGTGACTATCGTCACTCCTTTTTTATTTGTTAAGATTTTTGCTAATTACTATTGAGGGCTTAGTGGATAAAGTAATTTAAGTAAAACTAGTATTAAAAATTGAAATAGAGAGCAATCTTTTTGTAAAATGATGAGGATAGGAAAGCTGATTATATAAGTATGTGTGATATGATGTTTTTATAAGTTTTATACATACTACACAAATATAGATTAAATAAGATAAGTGGTGAGAATATGATTTTTGTATTGGATGTAGGGAACACAAATGCTGTACTAGGCGTGTTTGAAGAGGGGGAACTTCGTCAGCATTGGCGCATGGAAACAGATCGTCATAAGACAGAAGATGAATATGGAATGCTTGTAAAACAGTTACTTGATCATGAGGGTCTCTCGTTTGAAGATGTGAAAGGTATTATTGTGTCTTCAGTCGTACCACCAATTATGTTCGCTTTAGAACGTATGTGTGAAAAGTATTTTAAAATTAAACCGCTTGTAGTAGGACCTGGAATAAAAACGGGGCTAAATATTAAATATGAAAATCCACGTGAAGTAGGCGCAGATCGAATTGTAAATGCAGTAGCAGGAATCCAATTGTATGGAAGTCCACTTATTATTGTTGATTTTGGTACGGCTACTACATATTGTTATATTAATGAAGAAAAGCATTATATGGGTGGAGTTATTACGCCAGGAATTATGATTTCAGCAGAGGCTTTATATAGTAGGGCGGCAAAACTTCCTCGTATTGAAATTACAAAACCGAGTAGTGTTGTTGGGAAGAATACAGTAAGTGCGATGCAATCAGGTATTCTTTATGGTTATGTAGGACAAGTGGAAGGTATTGTTAAGCGTATGAAAGAGGAAGCTAAACAAGAACCGAAAGTTATTGCAACAGGTGGATTGGCGAAATTAATTTCAGAGGAATCGAATGTAATTGATATTGTAGATCCATTTTTAACGTTAAAAGGCTTGTATATGTTATATGAGCGTAATGCAAATTTACAGCAGGAGAAAGGTGAATAAATAAGTATGAAAGATTATTTAGTAAAAGCGTTAGCGTTTGATGGAGAAGTACGTGCGTATAGTGTACGTACAACAAATACAGTAAGTGAGGCACAAAGACGTCATGATACATGGAGGACAGCTTCGGCGGCACTTGGTCGTTCTTTAACTGCAGGTACAATGATGGGTGCGATGTTAAAAGGTGATCAAAAGTTAACGATTAAGGTAGAAGGTAATGGTCCGATTGGCCCTATCTTAGTGGATGCTCATGCAAATGGAGATGTACGTGGCTACGTAACGAATCCACATGTTGATTTTGAAGGAACGGAACAAGGGAAATTACGTGTATATCAAGCGGTAGGTACAGAAGGTTTTGTAACAGTAATTAAAGATATTGGTATGCGTGAGCCGTTTATCGGTCAATCCCCAATCGTTTCGGGAGAACTAGGGGAAGATTTCACGTATTATTTCGCAGTTTCTGAGCAGACGCCTTCTTCTGTTGGTGTCGGTGTCCTTGTAAATGGAGATGACAGCGTATTAGCGGCGGGTGGATTTATCCTTCAAATTATGCCGGGCGCACAGGAAGAAACAATTTCATTCATTGAAGATCGTTTGCAAAAAATCCCGCCTGTATCAACATTGATTGAACGAGGCCTTTCTCCAGAAGAGCTACTATATGCAGTCCTTGGAGAAGATAAAGTAAAAGTATTAGAAACAATGGATGTTCAATTTAATTGTACGTGTTCACGTGAGCGTATTGAGAGTGTGTTAATTAGTTTAGGTAAAACAGAGTTAGAGCAAATTCGTGAAGAAGAAGAAGAGACAGAAGTTCATTGCCATTTCTGTAATGAACGTTACAAGTTCTCTAAAGAAGATATTACAAATTTAATTGAGAATTTGTAATAAGGGGATTAACCCTCCGAATAGATTGACAAACAGGGAATTTTCTGACAAAATCTAAATATAGATAAAACCAATAAAAATACTCGGTGTTAGGAGTGACAGGAATGCGAGTGGCACAATCAGTTTCAGAATTAATCGGGAAAACGCCGATCGTTAAGTTGAACCGCATCGTAGAATCAGACAGCGCAGATATATACTTAAAACTAGAATTTATGAATCCGGGGAGTAGCGTTAAAGATCGTATTGCACTAGCTATGATTGAAGATGCTGAAAAAAAGGGATTGTTAAAAGAGGGCGATACAATCATTGAACCAACAAGTGGTAACACAGGTATTGGTTTAGCGATGGTAGCGGCTGCTAAAGGATATAATGCAATTTTAGTAATGCCAGAAACAATGAGTATTGAGCGTCGTAATTTATTACGTGCTTACGGTGCTGAATTAGTATTGACTCCAGGTCCTGAAGGGATGGGTGGAGCAATTCGTAAAGCAACTGAATTAGCAAAAGAGCATGGTTACTTTATACCGCAACAGTTCCAAAATCAATCGAATCCACAAATTCACCGTTTAACAACAGGTCCAGAAATTGTTGAACAAATGGGTGATCAATTAGATGCGTTTATTGCAGGTATTGGTACAGGTGGAACAATTACTGGTGCTGGTGAAGTGCTGAAGGAAGCATATGAAGGTATTAAAATTTATGCAGTAGAACCTGCGGATTCACCAGTGTTATCTGGTGGGAAACCAGGTCCACATAAAATCCAAGGAATTGGGGCGGGATTTGTCCCAGAGACATTGGATGTAGAAGTATATGATGAAATTATTCAAGTGAAAACAGAGCAAGCATTTGAATATGCGAGAAGAGTGGCTAAAGAAGAAGGTATTTTAGTTGGTATCTCTTCAGGAGCAGTTATTTATGCAGCAACAGAAGTTGCGAAAAAGTTAGGTAAAGGGAAAAAGGTACTCGTTATTATTCCAAGTAACGGTGAACGTTATTTAAGTACACCACTTTATCAATTTGAATCATAATTAAATGCGATTGAAAAAGCATCCTTGAAAAAGGATGCTTTTTCTTTTTGGATTGGAAATAGGAAAAGAGTGAATGACTAGAAAACTTCATGTAAAATAAGAGGTAGTATAATTAAATTATTTTCACTAGCCTTCGAGTATAATCAATCTCTATATAAATAACTTATGTAGTTTGAGGTGGTTCATCTAAGAGGGTGGGATAAAAGAAGACGGGGTGTTGATATGCAACGAAGAAAATCTTTAGCGCTTTCTATTCCATATCAGTTAGATTTCTTTAAGCAATATAAATTTCTTTCTCAGGATAAGCCGCAACATATTTTGCTGGAAAGTGGACGTGGCGGTCGTTATAACATAGTGGGTTTAAACCCGGTAGCGGTAATCCAAGGAAAGGGTGTAAAGTTACATATAAGTGAAAGTGGTAAGGAAACAATAAAAAAAGGGAATCCATTAGATTTAATGCAAGAATATATGGAGAAATGGAAAACAGACTACAATCCAGAGTACCCACCTTTTCAAGGTGGTGCAATGGGCTACTTTAGTTATGATTGTATCCGTTATATTGAAAAACTCCCTTCTCTTGCAGAGGATGATCTGAATATACCCGATATATACTTTTTATTATTTGATGATGTGTTTGTCTATGATCAAAAAGAAAAGGTATTGTGGATTATTACACATTATGTAGATAAGCATGCAGAAGCGGAAGAACGTTTAAATGAATGGAAGGATCTTTGGACGGCAGAAGTGCCTGAAGTGACTATGCCGTTTGAACGTCCTAAAAAGAAAAATGAAGCGGTTGCCTTTACAGAAGCAGGCTTTATGAAGGCTGTTGAATGTATTCAAGAGTATATTAGAAATGGTGATGTGTTTCAAGTAAACTTGTCGACAAGACAGGAAAGAACTTTACAAACGCATCCACTAGAAATTTATACAAGTCTTCGTAAAATTAATCCATCTCCATATATGGGTTACTTAGAGCTTGGGGATTTTCAAATTGTTAGTGCTTCGCCTGAATTGCTGATTAAAAAACAAGGGCAAGAAGTAAGTACACGACCAATTGCAGGTACAAGATCCCGAGGTGCAAATGAACAAGAGGATCAAGACTTAGCAAGGGAATTAATTGAGAACGAAAAGGAACGAGCAGAGCATGTGATGCTTGTAGATTTAGAGCGAAATGATTTAGGACGTGTTTGTAAATATGGTACTGTAGAAGTCGATGAATTTATGGTAATTGAAAAGTACTCACATGTTATGCATATCGTTTCCAATGTGCGTGGTGAGGTGGAAGAAGATAAGGATGCTTTCGATTTAGTGAAAGCTGTATTTCCTGGTGGAACAATTACTGGTGCACCGAAAATACGTACGATGGAGATTATAGAAGAATTAGAGCCTGTTCGTCGAGGGATTTATACAGGTTCAATTGGTTGGATTGGTTATTCTGGAGATACGGAATTAAATATTGTCATTAGAACGCTTCTTGCGAAAGATGGGCAAGCACATGTGCAAGCTGGAGCGGGAATTGTAATTGATTCAAATCCGAAAAATGAATATAAAGAGTCGTTAAAAAAGGCAATTGCTTTATGGCGTGCAAAAGAAAGTAGCGAAGAAACGGTTAGGTGAGAGAAATGATATTAATGATTGATAATTATGATTCTTTTACATTTAATTTAGTACAGTTTCTTGGAGAACTTGGACAAGAGCTTGTTGTTAAGCGTAATGATGAAGTGAGTATTGCAGATATTGAGAATATGAAACCAGATTTCTTAATGATTTCGCCAGGTCCATGTAGTCCTAATGAAGCGGGGATTAGTATGGAAGTTATTAAATACTTTGCTGGGAAGATTCCGATTTTTGGAGTTTGTCTTGGGCATCAATCGATTGCACAAGTATTTGGTGGAGAAGTTGTTCGTGCAGAGCGATTAATGCATGGAAAAACGTCACTTATGCATCATGATGGGAAAACGATTTTCTTAGATATTCCTAATCCATTTACTGCAACGCGTTATCATTCCCTGATTGTTAAGAAAGAGTCATTGCCAGATTGTTTAGAGGTAACATCTTGGACAGAGGAAGGGGAAATTATGGCGATTCGTCATAAGACACTGCCGATAGAGGGTGTGCAATTCCACCCAGAATCTATTATGACTTCTCATGGGAAAGAGTTACTACAGAACTTCATTCGTAAATATAGTCCAAGTGTGACATCATGTTAATTTACGTAAATGGCGAGTATGTAGAAGCGAATGAAGCGAAAATCTCCCCTTATGACCATGGTTATTTATATGGGCTGGGAGTTTTTGAGACATTTCGTATTTATAATGGTCATCCTTTTTTGTTAGATGATCATTATAACCGTTTAATAGGTGCGCTAGATGCATTGCAAATTAAATGGACAATGACAAAAGATGACGTGATGCTTATTTTGAAAAATCTACTCGCTAAGAATGAATTGGAACATGCGTATGTACGTTTTAATGTATCAGCAGGTGTAGATGAAATAGGATTACAAACGGAAATGTATGAAGACCCTTCGGTTATTGTTTTTATAAAACCTTTAACAGCTCCAGGAGATGTAGTAGAAAAAGAAGGGGTTATTTTAAAACAAGTGCGAAATACACCAGAAGGAGCATTTCGTCTGAAGTCTCATCATTATCTAAATAATATTTTAGGGAAGCGTGAAATTGGAAATGTAGTGAGCAAGGAAGGTATTTTCCTTACTGAAGCAGGTTATGTTGCAGAGGGGATTGTTTCGAATCTCTTTTTTGTGAAAGGTGATGTTTTATATACACCTTCGTTAAAAACAGGGATTTTAAATGGTATCACTCGTGCGTTTATTATAAAAAGTGCTGAAGAATTGAATATAGAAGTAAAGGAAGGTTTCTTTACAAAAGATGAATTACTTTCAGCAGATGAAGTCTTTGTAACAAACTCAATTCAAGAAATTGTTCCGCTTTATCGTATAGAAGCGCAGGATTTCCCGGGTAAAGTAGGAGTAGTTACAAAAAGTTTAATGTACCTTTATGGAATGCAGAGAGAGAAATTATGGAGCAGAAATGAATTACGAAGAGGAGATGTGTAGTTTGAAGTGGGATTATGATTTACGCTGCGGCGAATATACATTGAATTTAAATGAAAAGACATTAATTATGGGGATTTTAAATGTAACACCAGATTCGTTTTCTGATGGTGGGAGTTACAACGAGGTAGATGCTGCGGTACGTCATGCAAAAGAAATGCAAGGTGAAGGTGCTCATATTATTGATATTGGTGGCGAATCTACTCGCCCGGGTTTTGCTAAAGTATCAGTAGAAGAAGAAATAAAGCGAGTTGTCCCGATGATTCAAGCGGTTTCAAAAGAAGTGAAATTGCCTATATCTATCGATACATATAAAGCTGAAGTTGCAAAGCAAGCAATTGAGGCTGGTGCTCATATTATTAATGATATTTGGGGAGCGAAGGCGGAGCCAATAATTGCTGAAGTCGCAGCTCATTATGATGTACCTATCATTTTAATGCATAACCGCGATAATATGAATTATCGTAATTTAATGGCGGATATGATTGCTGATTTGTATGATAGTATCAAAATTGCTAAAAATGCTGGTGTGCGAGATGAGAATATTATTTTAGATCCAGGTATCGGTTTTGCTAAAACACCTAAGCAAAACTTAGAGGTGATGCGTAATTTAGAACAGTTAAATGTGCTAGGTTATCCGGTTCTCTTAGGTACATCGAGAAAGTCCTTTATTGGGCACGTATTAGATTTGCCAGTAGAGGAACGCCTTGAGGGAACGGGAGCTACTGTTTGTCTTGGTATTGAAAAGGGTTGTGAGTTTGTTCGTGTCCATGATGTGAAAGAAATGGCGCGTATGGCTAAAATGATGGATGCAATGATTGGTAAGGGGGTAAAGTAATTGGATAAAATTTATATCCATGATATGGAGTTTTACGGTTATCATGGTGTGTTCCCGGAGGAAAATAAATTAGGTCAGAGATTTAAAGTTGACTTAACGGTGGAGTTGGATTTAAAGCGTGCAGGGGAAAGTGATGAATTAGAGCATTCGGTCAATTATGGAGAGCTTTTCGAATTATGTAGAAAAGTTGTTGAAGATAGAAAGTATAAGCTTGTGGAGAGTATCGCTGAAAATATTGCTGCAGATATATTAAAACAATATGAAAGTATTTCACGATGTACAATTAAGGTAATTAAGCCGGATCCACCGATACCAGGTCATTATCGTGCTGTAGCAGTAGAAATTACGAGAGAACGTCCATGAATAATATAGCATACATTGCATTAGGGTCAAATATTGGAGAGCGTTATACGTATCTAACCGAAGCGATTCAGTTCTTAAATAAAAATCCTTATATTCAGGTTGATGATATTTCATCTGTATATGAAACTGAGCCAGTTGGCTATACTGACCAAAGTTGCTTTTTAAATTTAGTTATAAAAATTTCTACCAATTTATCACCACAAGAATTATTGAAAGTAACACAAAAAGTAGAAAATGACCTAGGAAGAAAAAGGGAAATTAGGTGGGGGCCGAGGACTATCGACCTTGACATTTTACTTTATAATCAAGAGAATATTGAAGCAGAGAATCTTATTGTTCCGCATCCGCGGATGTTTGAAAGAGCTTTTGTTATCGTTCCGTTGTTAGAGATTAATCAAGACATAAAACAAAACATTTCACGTTCACAAGTAGAAGAAATGAAAAGGCGAGAGGGAGTAACGGTATGGAAGCAGAAAAATGGGGAAGACGCATTCGTGCTTTTCGAAAGCTAAAAGGCTACACGCAAGAAGGTTTTGCTAAAGAATTAGGGGTATCTGTATCTGTTTTAGGTGAAGTTGAGAGAGGGAATCGATCACCTTCTCAAGATTTTGTAGTAGAAGTTGCTAAGGCATTAAATGTTTCGATAGATGAATTAATGCCAAAGTGACTGTGCAGGAAGGAGTAGGTTGATTGTTAAAGATTGCAAATATTGAGATGAAAAATCCGGTTGTATTAGCACCGATGGCGGGAGTGTGTAATTCTGCATTCCGTTTAACAGTGAAAGAATTTGGTGCAGGTCTAGTTTGTGCTGAAATGGTAAGTGATAAGGCAATATTACTGAATAACAAAAGAACATTAGATATGTTATATATCGATGAGAGAGAAAAACCATTAAGTTTACAAATTTTTGGTGGAGAGAAAGAAACTCTTGTAGATGCTGCGAAATACGTAGATAAATATACGACAGCAGATATTATTGATATCAATATGGGTTGCCCAGTACCGAAAATCGTAAAATGTGATGCGGGGGCAAGGTGGCTTTTAGATCCCAATAAAATATATGAAATGGTAGCAGCGGTTGTAGATGCTGTTGAAAAGCCGGTTACAGTTAAAATGCGTATCGGTTGGGATGAAGAACATATTTTCGCAATAGAAAATGCTAGAGCTATTGAGCGTGCTGGTGGACAAGCTGTGGCGGTTCACGGACGTACGCGAGTGCAAATGTATGAAGGTAAAGCGGATTGGGATATCATTAAACAAGTAAAGCAAGCTGTGAATATCCCGGTTATCGGAAATGGTGATGTCGAAACACCGCAAGATGCGAAGCGAATGCTTGATGAGATTGGTGTAGATGGTGTTATGATTGGCCGTGCGGCTCTTGGGGATCCATGGATGATTTATCGTACAGTAAAGTATTTAGAGACAGGTGAATTAATGCCGGAACCAACAGTGCGCGAGAAAATTGATGTATGTATGTTGCATCTAGATCGTCTTATCGACTTAAAGAACGAAAGTGTCGCTGTAAGAGAGATGAGAAAACATGCAGCTTGGTATTTAAAAGGTGTTCGTGGTAATGCGAGTGTACGTAATGGTATTAATGCTTGTAACACACGTGAAGACCTTGCGAATGTGTTAGGTGCATTTGTAGAAGAAGTAGAAGCGAAACAACAAACAATTTACGTTGGTTAATAAGGAACATAGGAGATTGACATTCTTCTATACACTTCCTATAATTACGTGAAAGAAAGAAGAACTGCCAGTTAGTTGCTGGCAGTTTTTCTAGTTGAGTAGAAAATGCTATACTGTATATATTGTAAAAATTAATAGAGCTGGAGTGATATCAATATCATGGATAACATGAACCACGAAGAATTAAACGACCAATTGCTTGTTCGTCGTGAAAAGCTACATAATTTACGTGAGCAAGGAATCGATCCGTTCGGTAAACGATTTGAACGCACAAATTCAACGACCGACTTAGTAAGTTTATATGGAGAATTCTCTAAAGAAGAATTAGAAGAGAAAGAAATCACTGTTTCTATCGCTGGTCGTATTATGACAAAACGCGGTAAAGGAAAAGCTGGATTCGCGCACATTCAAGATTTACACGGACAAGTTCAAATTTACGTTCGTAAAGATACTGTTGGAGATGAAGAGTACGAGTTATTTACGACAGCAGATTTAGGTGACTTAGTAGGTATTGAAGGTAAAGTGTTCAAAACAAACGTTGGAGAACTTTCAGTAAAAGCAACGGGATTTACGCTTTTAACGAAATCTCTCCGTCCGTTACCGGATAAATATCATGGATTAAAAGATGTTGAACAACGATACCGTCAACGTTACTTAGACTTAATTACAAGTATGGAAAGTCGTGAAACATTTGTTACTCGCAGTAAAATTATTCGTGAAATGAGAAGATATTTAGATGACAACGGTTATCTTGAAGTAGAAACGCCTATGATGCACGCGATTGCAGGTGGAGCATCTGCTCGTCCTTTCACTACGCATCATAATGCGTTAGATATGGAATTATATATGCGCATCGCAATTGAACTTCATTTAAAACGTCTTATTGTGGGCGGATTAGAAAAAGTTTATGAGATTGGCCGTGTATTCCGTAATGAGGGTGTATCAACTCGTCATAACCCTGAGTTTACGATGATTGAATTATATGAAGCGTACGCTGATTATAATGATATTATGAAACTAACAGAAAATATGGTTGCTCATATTGCGAAAAAAGTATTGGGTACAACAACAATCCAATATGGTGATTATGAAATTAATCTAGAACCAGAATGGACACGTCTTCATATGGTAGATGCAATTAAGCAACACTCTGGAGCGGATTTCTGGAATCCGATGAGTGTAGAAGAAGCGCGTGAGCTTGCGAAAGAACATAATGTAGAAATTAAGGATACAATGGAAGTTGGTCATATTATTAATGAGTTCTTCGAGCAAAAAGTAGAAGATCAATTAATCCAACCAACATTTATTTACGGTCATCCGGTAGAAATTTCGCCACTTGCGAAAAAGAATGATGAAGATCCACGATTCACAGATCGTTTCGAATTATTTATCGTTGCACGTGAACATGCAAATGCATTTACTGAGTTAAATGATCCGATCGATCAAAAAGAACGTTTTGAAGCGCAATTAAAAGAGCGTGAACAAGGTAATGACGAAGCACATATGATGGATGACGATTATATTGAAGCTCTTGAGTACGGTATGCCTCCTACGGGTGGATTAGGAATTGGTATTGATCGTCTAGTTATGTTATTAACAAATGCACCATCTATTCGTGATGTATTATTATTCCCTGCTATGCGCCATAAACAAGACTAAGCTTTGGAGATTTCTCCAAAGCTTTTTTTATTTGAGTATGAGTTGCGTGGGTATAATAGATCTTGATGGTGCGAGAAATTATACTTATATAGAAGAAATGTGCTGTTTTTATACTTTTTTACTAAGTTAAAAATTTTATTAGAAAAACTATTGCATTTTAATAATCAAACTGGTATATTTATATTCGTTGCCACGAAAGGTAACAAGCAAAACAAACGAAAAACAACTTATTGAAAAAAGTTGTTGACGAGAATGTAACGAAATGTTATATTGATAAAGTCGCTTCTGAGCGACCAAGTAGTTCTTTGAAAACTGAACGAAACAAACAACGTGAAACGTCAATTTTTATTTTTAGATGCTAGACAAACTAACTTTATTGGAGAGTTTGATCCTGGCT
>NZ_JAKUFQ010000035.1:0-51346 GCF_022663475.1 Bacillus cereus group sp. BfR-BA-01382 | reverse complement strand
CTTTTCGTCTCTACTAATTTGTACTTTCCTACTGATAGATCTGAAACGTTTGCTTTTCCATCTTTATCTGTTACTACTTTTCTTACTACGCCATCTTTCTCATCTTGGACTTCAAATTCGACACCGGCTAATACTGCCCCGTTTTCTTTGTCCACTTTTGTAATTTCTATATTCCCTTTGTCTACCATTGCATTTTCCACTTGTATTGGGAATATGCCGTCCCCTGTTACATTTACTTCGAACTCTGTTTCTTTTAATTGGTAGCCTTCAGGTGCTTTTGTTTCTTTTAAAATATATTTTCCTGGTGCTAACGGTTTAGAGATTGCCTTACCATCTTTATCTGTAACAATATGTTCGACTACTACACCGTCTTTTACTATATCAAACTCTGCATTTTCCAATGGTTTTTCACCATTTTCCGAATCAATTTTCTTTACTTCAATTTGACCCTTTTGCATAGTATTTTTAATTTCAATTGTTTTTGTTTCTCCAGCTTGAAGTGTAACCTCTACTGGGCTTGTTAATTTTTGATATCCTTCTGGTGCTACTGTTTCATAAATTTTATACGTCCCAGGAGCTAAAGTTTGAGGTACTGAAAAACCTTTTTCGTCCGTTTTTAGTTTTGCAACAACTTCATTTGCACTATTTCGAACTTCAAATTCGGCACCTTTTAACCCTTTATTCGGATTCTCAGAATCTGTTTTATGAATCAATACTGTACCATCTTTTGGAGCTTCAGGCGGCGTAATAGTTACTTCTTTTGATGTTAATGTTTTATCATCAAAATGCAATTCCGCTTTATTAGGAATCTTCTTATCTACGTAAGAAGATAAGTCTGCATTATTTTTTATTTTCGCCTTGATACTGAGATTGATTATCTGGTCTTCATATGACTTATAGTCAAAACTCTCACCAAACGTAAATGTTACTTCACTTCTTTGTTTATCTATATTTAACGTTCCTTTAGAAGTAATATCTTGGCCATTTTGATCATACACTTTTGCCTCTAATACTTCTAAAACATCTTCTAAATCATCACTAATTACCATAGATGTGTATTTAGGAGGATCGTTCGGTATATGTGTACCAACTTGGTATTGAATAACTTGATCCATTTGTGTTAACTGCTCATTCTCTACAAGCTTGCCATTCTCATCAACTATATTTTTTTCAATGCTAGGTGGATTATTGTCACCTGAACCGGATCCTCCTCCACCACTTACAAATACTTGTCCTACTTTTTCTTCAGTTTTAATATTTTTACCTTCTAATTTCACAGTATTTTTATGAGGCTTTGCAGCAGGATTTGTAACCTTTGTTTTATATCTTAAAATATAACCTTTTGAACTGTCTGGAAACTCAATTGTAAATCCAGTCTTCGTTGCATTTATTTTAATGTTAGATAAATCTGCTGGCTTAATATTTGTTGGTGCATAACCATCTTCAAATACAGCCTCTTCTAATACTACGCTGTCTGTAATTAACTCATGCCCAGGTCCTAATGTATCTGTTAATTTAAGATCTTGCATTTCTGTTCCAGTTGCATTTACGTATACAAGCCAATCAGCAATTGAAGGATCTTCTTGATTATAAGAACCCCATTTCAATAAATTTTCCGTATTGGGCTGTGGCTTCGGTCTCTCTGTCGTATTATTTACACTTACTTCTTTATTGACGATTTGACCATCAACGTTAAATTCTAATGGAATTTCTTTAACACCATCATATGCTTCTAGACCAAAGTAGAATTCTACGAATAAAGAGCCTTTAATGTTATTCTTTCCTTCTACGTAATCACCCATAGTACACGTTAATAGACCCTTTTTCATCTCACATGTACCAACTGTTTTTCCTTCAGCATCTTTTAAAGGAAAACTCATATTCATAAGGTCTTTTCGAAACTCTTTTGGCATATCAATTGTGAATTGATCTCCACTTTTTATTTTTTCTTTAGCTGACCACTTCACTTCTACTTTCATACCATCTGAGGCTTGATACGGTTCAGATGTCGTGCCATCAGTACGGGAAATATTAATTTCGTCCACTGGACTTTTCATCACAGCAGCTTGAATAACTGGAGCCCACACATTCAGCACTGAAAATAATACTAGAAAAACTAATGAAACCATTGAAATATGCCTTTTAGTACTTTTCATTTGCATAGTTCCCTCCTATTTTTTATATTTATATAACAAAAAAAGACCGTCCGGTTGCATCAAAAATGTGCAACCAGACGATCTTAGTAACCAATATGTATTACCGTAGACTCTAAGCTTTGCGGCCTATCCTTTCGAATAGTGTGCTAAAAATATCTTTTATTCTTTTTTTGTTTCATTTTCCTCTTAAACCAAATATTACTATACCGTCTGGACGGTTATAATTCAATACTCTATAAAATTGTTCTATTTTTCTAATAAAAAAAAACAATTCACCACTACATTAAATAAGTAATGGTGAATTGTTTTCGCATTATATAGTTCGTATATTCTATTTATACGAATTATCAATAAGAGCTTGAATCACTTTTTCTCTTAACTCGGGGCTTAGTCTGCCAACCCCTAAATATTCCGAATACCATAATCCATCTGCTGCTAATCTAATAATTGTTGCACAAACTGAATCTATCTCATCGTTTTCTATATTCTTTTGCAGTTGCTGAAATGATTGTTGTAATGGCTCAAGTAATTCAGGTTTTAACATGAATGCTGCCATCATACTACTAGACAACTCTTCTGTTCTTCTCTCATTACTTAATCTTTCCTCTACAAAAGAGCGAACCCATCTCCCTTTCCTCTCTGAGTCTTCCGCTACTTTATTGTAAATAGCGCCCTCATAATCCTCTATCCCTCTGACTATCATACCTTCTATTAAAGCTTCTTTATTTGCAAAGTGATACAATAATCCACCTTTACTTACACCCGCCTCTTTTGCCACTGCTTCTAAGGTTAATTTAGCAACCCCTTTACATTGCACAATTTGAGAAGCGGCCGCCAAAATCTTTTGCCGCGTTATGCTGATACTCATTCCTTTTTAAAACCCCATTTCTACTAAATTTATATAAATACGAATCTTATTTTTAATATTGTTGATTACTACTAAGTATTTTCTTTATACAACAAAAGCTTCATTACCTTTGAATTTTTAGTTACTTATTCTATTAAAAATTTCCATATCATTCAATATGATAACATTAAATACACAAAGTCGACTATACATCTATACTTTTGTATTCATTCCTAATATATCCATCAATAAAATTTACCGATGTAGTCCTTCTTATTACTTTATAAGACGGCAGTAATTCTTTCAGCATTAAATAAAAAATGTTATTACTCCCATCGAATCGAGTAATAACATTTTACTTAACAAATTCGCGGCCAACTAGCATCCTTCACATCTTCACTAGTCGGTTTTCTAACTGATCCAATAAAGTGAAACTTTATATCCGCAACATGGACAGGTGTATTTCATTTTGTCACTCCATTATTAACTTGTTTTCCCATATATTCCGACTCACAAAGAATGTAACAGCACAAATCATAGTTATCCCTATGAAAAATGTATTAGAATCTTCATATGTAGTTGGAATGCCTACCGTTACGAAAACAATACTAAAAGCTAAAAATAGATATAATAATAAAGATATAATATAGCTTAGTTTAAATCGTAAAATGATACCTCTAAACAATAGCTCACCAAGTAGACAGCCACCTAAAATAATAGGTACTCCGAAATACAATGTAAGGACTCCCATTTGCGCAGTAGATTGAATTATCTTTCCAATTATGTTCGGCGAAACCAGCTCACTATCGTTTCCCATCCTATCATATAAATCAAGTGCTGTTGCTGAAATAAAGAAACTTAATATAGAAAATGAATACGGTATTAAAAATTTGCTCACTCTCATTCACCTCGCTTTTTTCTTTACATATATTATTCATTATTTCCTATCATTTTTACATAAAAAAATAACCCTCTATGATAAAACATAGAGGGAAGCATTTCTATATAAAAATCTATACCTTATCCTGAAGTGAATCCCGAAAATAGGACAAATATCAAAACACCTAAACCATCTGCTATCTGCTCCCTACATTCTTTAGGGTAGATAGTTTATATGTTTTATTAGAAAGTAGTGCTCTCTTTTTTATAATATTCTTTTGAAATCTCTTCATAAAATGCTGCCGATGTCGAGTAGAAATAAGGTACTAACCATAAGAAACCGATTCCTATAGTAAGAATACTTAATATGAACCAGCCTAAGAAACTTAAGCATAGTAAAAAGTAATCCATTTTATGTCCATTCATCATATGACGACTCTCAGTAATCGCTTGATTCGCTGTATATTCTGGATGATCATTCAAAATAAAATATGTCATAGAATAAGAAAATGATTTAATAATACCTGGAATAATAAGAAGTAATGTCCATAGAGTCAAGTATACATACATTAGTAAATATGTTAAAAACGACTTCATCAACTTACTTCCATCGCTAAACCATCTAAATATATGACCAATGCGAGCATCAGTCCTACGAATTGCATTTAAAACAAGATAATAGGCACCTATTGTTAATGGACCAATAACAAGCATTACAATAATACTTACTGTGAGTGAATCACTTGCTTCTTCCCAACCCCAAAATATCGAAAAAATACCTGTGGTTAGCATTTCAACAGCTCCAATAAGGATTCCAATTAATAAAGTTGCCCCTACCGCTAATCCCCATCTTCCTTTTAATGCATCAAGTGCTTCTCTTTTCAACTGACTTATCATATATAACCTCCTAATACTATTTATATTTTAGTATACCATTTATATCAAAAATTCCACAGATTCCTCTAAAATAGAAGAATATTACCTTTTTTCATACATATTAATACATGTGTGCTGTAGTTGTACTGCTCTATCACTTAAACCACTCATTTCCTTATAACAAAAAAAGCCTGCCCTTCATAATAGGCAAGCTTTCTCAAATTATTCCTCCCTCATTCTCTTCTTATACCAATCCTGCATTCTCTCCGCGTCTTCTACTCTCGTATGCTCTATTTTATAACTAGATGATGCACTAGAAAACTTATACGTACATAAATCCGCGCGGCGCTGGAAATATGATTGTGTCTTCTCCATTGATTGGACGTGTCTTCTTCTAATAAGTCCTGTGTATTTTCCGACGCTACGATAGACAAGTGTAATTTGTTCTCCGTTAACACTGTAACCATTTGTTTTAAATGTTGCGTATCCAAGTGTAAAGATAAGGATTGCGAGCGGAATTAATGCCCACATGATGAAGTGCTTTTCAGAGTATATACTTATTCCAAGAAGCGGGATTGCTAGCATTGCGAAGAAGATAAAACTATCAATGAGATAGCGGCGCAATGCTGCTTTTGGTAATGCAATAATGTTTGCATTCAGTTCGTATGGTAATTGTAAATGGGCGAGTAACTGTTGCACTCGATTTTTTCGAATGATAGGATGCAGTGTAACTTTTTCTTCTTTTCCCTCACTTTGAATGACTTCTACTTGCACAGCACAATAACCGAATGGTTGGCGTAAAATACTTTCTTTTATCGTAATACCTTGAATACGATGCAATTTTAGTACGAGCTCTTTTTTCTCAAGTAATCCTTGTGAAATGCGAACTTCGTCATTTCTTCGATTCACTGTGAAATCGCCATGTTTTAACGCGTAACCGATTGTAGATATAATCCAAGAAAGAACGAGTAAAATGGCTACCATGAAAATCCAGCCATATATATCATGTTCCATTACATACGACTTTACGCCATTCTCTATCCATTTCGGAATGTACTCATCTACTTGGTGATAAACGAAAAAGATTAAAGAGAATAATAGTCCAAATTGACCAGATGTAACAGATGCTAATAAAATCTCTTTCCAAGTTAATTTATATTCTGTCGTTTGTTTTTCCTCTGTAACAATTGCTTTTTCTACTACATTTTCTGTTGCTTCGTCTAACGTTCCTTCTGCTTTCACTTCTGGAGTTGGCTCATTTAGCAAAGCAATAAGCTCCGCCGCTTCTTCTGCCGTAATACCAGCTAAGCTAACTTCTGCTTCATCGCCCCCACCAGCTGTTTCAATCTGAATTTTTTTCAAACCGAGCATTTGATATAGTACGTTAGAACTTGTATTAATCGTTTGAACACGTTCTTTATTTAAGTAGCTCTCCTTTTTCACGAAGAGACCTTTTTTCACATGTAATACGTTATTTTCAACCCAATATGTTGTGTAATACCATTTTTCAAATGCTGAAAAAACGGTGAGTAAACCAAATGCTGCGGGAATTAAATACCAAAACGGGAATTTTCCGTTTAAGCTAAACATGAAAATAATGAGTGGTATAAAATCTGTTATTTTCAATTCTAATAACATCGTGATTGGATGCTGCCTCTTATACATCCTCATCACTCACTTTCGCTAATTCTGCGATTTTCGTTTTCAACATTTCTGCTTCATACATCGTTAAGCCTGGAATGCTGTGAGAAGTTGCTGCTGTTGAAATGTGTAATTCTGCTAATCCGTATTTTCTCATAATTGGTCCTTGTTCAATCGTAACGTGCTGCACACGAATCATCGGTACTAATACGCGCTTTACGACGAAAAGACCATGCTGAATTTCAAGTTCTTCTTCATTTAGTTGGTAGCTGTAATAACGTTGACGTAGTTTCGGGAATAAGAAGTACGAAAATGGCGCGAACACAACTGTTAGCCCAATCATCACATACAAAATCCACGCCCACCAATCAAACTTTATCATGAGGAAAAGGTAAGCTAAAATGACGAGTATACCGATCCCTTCTTCAATTACAGCACGAATTTTCCACACTTTGACCATGTCAGGGTTAATTTCATTTTTCAATGGATCCATGTAACCACTCCAAATCTAGTAATCTAATATACGAATACTCTTAATCTATATTTTACATAACTTTACAGAAAATTAAAATTTAATCTTCTTTCCTCTCTGGAATAAAATATCCGAACCAAAGTAGCCAAATAAAACCGATTAACTTCATCCAACTTCCATCTGCTTGAAAAGCCTCTATCATGCCTGGAATTTTATAAACTCCAATGAATCCAAGAAAACCGAGCCACCAGTTTTTTTGCATTTTCATTTTTACTCCTCCTTCATGACGCTTTTCACATTTCGAATCCAAATTTCTTTATATTTTAACTGAAATCCCATGAGCATATAATTGCTCATATTATCGATCACAAGCGCTAGCGTATGAGCGTTTTCTTCCGTTGCATGTTGTGACACAACGCCCAGTCTCGCGCCTTGCTTCAATAAATCGTGGAAACCATGTAAGAAATCCTCTTGTATTTCAAATAATCGTTTCTGATACTTTTCATTTCGCGATGCAGTTACGATAAATTCATTGATAACGCGTAGTATTCCTTCTTGCCCTTCATACTCAGAGAGCATATGTAAACCATCTGCGATTAGCTTTTCTGCAAAATTTTCTTTCGTATACTGCTCTTTATCGAAGTAATTTGCAAAATGATAATCAGAAAAAATCTCTTCAAATAAAAAATCGACTAACGCTTCTTTAGAAGAAAAATGATAATAAATAGCCGGTTTTGAAATACCTACCTCTTTCGCAATCATGGAAAGGCTCATCTTCTCAATGCCGTGCTCTGCCATGAGTTTAAATGATGCCTCGACAATGTTTTGCGATGTTTGTAAATTCTTTGTCATACTGTACCTCACTTATTTTTACTTACCGGTCGGTAAATAAATTATAAAATGAAACTGAATAATTTGCAAGTTAATAAGAGTTTACACAGGAAGTTCTTGATAAAGTGAAACTTTAATCAGCCTTCATAAACAGCGGGATAAAGGCGGCGATGAGGCTGGTCACGATAATAAAAGCGGATTTCCATCCATTATTGTGCTCTTTATCATATTGATTGTAGTCGGAGTTGGCTATAGCGAAATTAACTTCTAAAAAAAGCATCCTAAATCACACATTTAGGATGCTTTTTTTTACTTTCTATTTAGCAATCGCATACGATAACAATTCATTGTCACTTCTCCAAGTCTTTGCAGCAATTGATAGTTCGCATATGCGCCTACCGGGGCACCGATTACTGGTACGAGCTGAAGCATTTTCGCTAAATCGATATAGTCTCGGTATTCTGTTTGGAACTTTTCCCAGTCCATATGATTTTCTTTTTCTGTATCCCACGTTTCAATTGCTTTCCATATTTCTTTTCTGTGATTGTCACTTGAAAAGGCGAGTTGGAAAACGTGAAGAATAAAAAGACGCTCTTCTTGTTTACTTGTATCAAATCCATACAACGTTGCTGCATCGAATAAAAATTTAATTTTAATCGTAAGTAAAAGCGGAAAGTCAGCAAGACCGAGTAAAATACCACCAGCCCCCGTCCCTGCTCCTTCTGCCGCAGCTATTTTTTTGTACTCATCCATTTTTTTACGCACTTCGTCATCACGTCTTTGCAGTGACCATGTCGTCTCTTTTAGCTTCGGCTTTATAAAGTTTGATCCGGCGCTGATCGTTTGCACCATCATCCGAATCGTTTCTGTTAAGACTTTTTGCACTTTCGCCGGAATAAGCTGTTGTACTTTCGTCTGCACTTTCTTTGAGAACCGTGTCATCATAGAAGAATCTTTCATGAATGTAGCTTTCCACTGCTCCAGTTCTTTTATAACCTTTTCTTCATATGTAATCATAGGTTCATTCCCTTCAATTTAAACGTTCAATGCGCTTCGCACCGTATTGGTAAACGAAACCGATACTAAATAATATGCTTACGACAAGTAAAATTCCTGTCATCATGAAATCTTTCGTTGCTAGTGCAAATATAACTGTAAAGATTACGCTCCCGATGATTAGAATCACATTTAATAAAGTAAGAAAATCTTTCTTCTTTTCATCTACCTTTACTGGATACAAATCAAGCCAAATTTTCATGCGGTGATGTTTCCATAAAGTTAATAGCTGATAGCCAATTAAGTATAGGAAAATAAAACTTACGATAAATCGCCCGTATAAAAATGGAATGAAGTAAAGAATAACTCCTCCAAGAGCGAGCAGACGCACATATAATCCAAAATAGTTACCTGATCTTAAAAACGTTCTCGTATATAAGTATAAATATGTGCGCTTTTCGCCGATTATCGACAGAATGAAATCCAGCCATTTTCGGCGAGATACTCTTTCTTTTAATGCTGGTACATCAACGAACATATTTGCAATTCGGTACAGCAGCATCATTTTCTTACCTTCTTCAGAAATTAAATACTCCCAGTTTAGCGGCTTTCCTTTTACCATTTGATGCATGATAGCAAGATATAACACCATGAGCAGAACGATTCCGCCAATAACAAGAACTGAAGTACGTTCTACAAGGAAATATACAAATAAACCGTTTAAGATAAAACGAATAAACCAATCAACTCTTTGTATATTTTGATCTGTTAAAAATGATTTTTCCCACGCGACGAATAAATTCCACGCTTTTACAATGACAAATGCGAGGACAATCCATATGTAGCCAGCACCGGTTTGCTTCATTTGTTGGAAGTATAACGGAGCAAGCGCAGCTGCTACGATTGCGATTATGTATAACTGAATCATAAATGTAAAAAGAAATGCCTTGGTGAAGTAAGGTTTTAACTTTTCTTCAACTGGCAGTAAGTAAACGAGATCCGCTTCTTTTAATAACGTTTGAATGGATCCAGCTGTTAACACGAGTCCAATTAATACTGCCATTACGAGCGCAGTTGGAAAGGAAGATGTTAACGTTTGTAACCATTGCTGGTAATAATACGCTCCCGCACCGATGATGAACACGAAAATAAATTTCAAATGATCATTAAATACGTATTTACTATATGTACGAACTTCTTTTAGAAAGTGACGAAATCGTTCTTTCCATAACGCTGTGCTATTCATAATCTTCTTCCTTTGTTAGCGCGATGTAAATATCATCTAACGTTGCACCTGGCATATTAAACTGTGATTGCAGTTCAGCTAATGTTCCCTTCGCTCTTACTTCACCTTGATGCAGAATAATGAACGAATCACAATAACGCTCTGCCGTCGCTAAAATATGTGTGCTCATTAAAATACCGGCTCCACTCTTTTTCATTTGATCCATCATTTGAAGAAGAGATTGAATTGCTAACGGATCTAATCCAACGAAAGGTTCGTCTACTATGTAAAGAGATGGCTCAACTAAAAACGCGCTCATAATCATTACTTTTTGTTTCATCCCTTTTGAGAAATGAGATGGAAACCATTTTAAACGATTTTTCATTCGAAATTCATGTAATAGTTGTCCTACACGTTCTTCATATTGTTTTTCATCGACGCCGTACGCCATCGCTGTTAATTTCAAATGCTCTTCTAACGTTAATTCATCATATAATACCGGCGTTTCTGGAATGAATGAAAAGCTAGAACGGTACGCTGTCATATCATCACGAATTGTTTTCCCATTAATTGTGACAGTTCCTTTTTTCGGTTCCATTAAACCGATAATATGTTTAATCGTCGTACTTTTACCAGCTCCATTTAAACCGATTAAGCCGACAAGTTCGCCTTTATTAACAGAGAACGAAACGTCTTTTAATACAGGTCGTTTCGTATATCCTCCTGTAACATTTTCTACACGCAATAACTCGCTCATACGACACCACTTTCTTCATTAGTATTCATTCTATATTCATCTTACCAAAAATTATGCTGTACTACATAGTATCCATGTACTCAAAAAAAAAATTTAAATTTATTAGCATATATTTTCCCGAAAGCGGACATCATAATTATTGAAGAAGGAACACATTGAAAAAGCAACCACCAATTGATGAGTACAACAACATAGTGAAGTCATCATGAAATGGGGTGTCCATGTTGGACAATGAAATTTACACATAACCAGATTATTTGTTTCATTTTCGAAACGGGGTGTCTCCGAAAGAGCATATACTGTTTTAAAAAATAAACAATTTCCTTTTATGAAAGATTGCAATTCATTTCACTTGAAAATGGGGTGTCTACGGCAGAAACTTTAGCCGATTTACCGTGCATTTCTTAAATAAATGAGGTGTCTGCGAAACGTAAATTACGATAATGCTTTTTCAATCCCTCTTCAGAAAACAGGAAGCTGAGTCAGCTTCCTGTTTTTCGTGTTTGTTCTCTTATGTAATTATGGTAAAATACGGCTAAGGATATTTGAAAGGATGAGATCAATGAATCATACAGCAGACAATTGTATTTTTTGTAAAATCATTGACGGGCAAATCCCTTGCTCAAAAGTATACGAAGATGAACATGTGCTTGCATTTTTAGATATTAGTCAAGTAACAAAAGGACATACTCTTGTTATTCCGAAAGTTCACAAACAAGACATTTTTGCGTTAACGCCAGAAATCGCATCACACATTTTTTCTGTCGTTCCAAAAATCGCAAATGCGATTAAAGCAGAGTTTAATCCAGTTGGCTTTAACCTACTTAACAATAACGGTGAAAAAGCTGGACAAACTGTGTTCCACTTCCACCTTCATTTAATTCCACGCTACGGTGAAAAAGATGGTTTCGGTGCTGTTTGGAAATCACACCAAAATGAATACACTATGGAAAATTTACAAAACATCGCAAGTACAATTGCAAATAGTGTGAAATAATGACACTATAAGAAGGCGTAATACATAACAAGCCACTTCCCTGAAGTCATCAAATTCCGCATGGCTTGTTTCTTCACTTAAAATGCTCAGGGATGATTGTTTGTGCATAGCACATATAAGAAAGATATGCATATTGTTTTACATCATGAATACGAACAAAAAATAAGGAGGTCTCCTTTTATGTCAAAAGCTAAATCCTTTATTACAGGTGTTATTTGCGGGGGAGCAGTTGCTGGACTAGCCGTTCTTTTCTCAACTCCTTCTTCTGGTAAAGACATGCGCGGCAAGTTAAAAGAAAAAGGAAATGATATTAAAAAGACTTTAGCTGATATTACAGCTGATACGAAATTATTAAAGCGTCAAATTGTTGAAACTGCTTCAGAAGGTAAAGAAGTGTTTCAAGAACTAAAAGATGACATGCAAGACACGCTTTCTAACTGGAAACAAGATATTTCTCAAAACAAGCGCCATATTGAGAAAGAAATTTTGGACATCCAAAAGTCAATTGAGAAACTACAAGAAGCTGTTCCAGAAAAAGCGTAAACAAATTCCTGCTTAGTTTTTTGCATATAACAAATATTTTTTATATAAATTGACCTTGACACGGCATATCGTATAGATATGCCGTGTTTTTATGCATTTACAATATATGTTATCAATTAACATGTAAGGACAACGCATGTATTCACGACTCATAAAACGCTTCCATAGTTATGCATGATTTGTATAGAATGTCATTTTGTTAAAAAATTTTCACAATTCTCACAAAAAGACTTTATTAATTTTTATTTTACTGGCATAATAGATAGTAATGAAAAAAGAATGTTAAAGTGGGTGAGTACATGAAAAGTGGAGAAAAAGATTACTCGGTAAAAGAAGCGATGATTTTCAGCCAACGCATTGCTCAATTATCGAAAGCGTTATGGAAATGTGTAGAGAAAGATTGGCAGCAGTGGATTAAACCTTACGATTTAAATATTAATGAACATCATATTTTAACAATCGCTTATCATTTAAAAGGGGCTTCTATTTCTGAGATTGCTAAGTTTGGAGTTATGCACGTATCAACGGCGTTTAACTTCTCTAAAAAGCTTGAAGAACGCGGCTATCTTGTATTCTCAAAAAAGGAAGATGATAAACGAAATACGTACATTGAAATTACAGACAAAGGGGAAGAATTACTACTTCGCTTAATGGAGGAGTATGATCCTGAAAATAATTCAGTGTTTAATGGGGCTCTTGCACTTCGTAATTTTTATGGGAAGTTCCCAGAAAATATCGAACTGATTGCAATCCTGCGTAATATTTACGGACAAGACTTCATCGATATTTTTGAGAAATCATTAGAAGATATTGAAGAGAACTTTACAGAATCCGATCAAAAGTTAGTTAAGAAATAATCTATTTATTTTTTCGCAATCATGCTTAAGAATTCATTCATAAGCGGCTTAAATAAACCTTGTTTTGCTAGCGCTTCCGCAGTTTCGTTTACTTCGAGCTGATGTGGAAGCGCTTTTTCAAATTGATCTAACAGCGCATCGAACAAAAGAAGCCCTTCTGCTTTCTCCACTACATATTGCTCGTTCAGTTTTTCACAAAGATTTAGTATACGTTCAATATCTTTTTTACGAGCTTTTTTCTTTATGATCAAAGAATAAAATGGACACTTCTCTTCATCAATCATTTTAAATAGTAAGTCTACGTAGTATTCAGCTTGTTCTAATCTTCTAACAACGTCCATTTTCTCCCTCACTTTCTAACACAAAGTCTTCTATTTCTGAATTTTGTAACACGAACAAAATATCGTGTGATACAATATATGTATATGTATTTTAGCCAAAAGGAGGTCTCGCCTCATGACACTTATAACAGTTGTTTTTGTCGCATTCGCACTTCTTGTTATATTTTACACGAATTTCATGACACATACACTGTGTGAACGAAAACAAATAGCTGCGAGCCGCCAGCCCGGTGTCTTTCGGGTTATTAATGTATGTATAACAATTTTATTAATTTCTAGTTATATAGAAATTATATTTCATGGAAAGTGAGGAAGGAAAGCCCCTTCCTCACTTTTTTCCTCTATAAGCAAATTATACCTACAATAACCAATAAAATAAACAGTACAAGTAATAAAATAAGTTGAGAATTCATCCCCATCCCCTCCTCTATTCTGTATATGCGGCATACGCCCAATATGGCACACTTTCAAAATCTGACACGTACTGGTTAATTTTTCTTTATCAATATGAAAACGCGTCGAAATATGATATATTAAATTTTGTACATATTGCTTATACTATAGAACAAAACATTCATCAAAACTTTATCCTCAGCCACGGTAAGCCCTGTTAAGCGCGCTTTACCAATACAAAAAAGCAAAAGTATCAGTGAGACTTAATCGGGCTCTTATGAATTTAAAATTCATCGGTGTAGGATAAATTAAAAATACATAATAGTAGGAGTGTTTATCGAATGAAGAAAGCTATGCTTGCCTTAGCCGCAACAAGTGTAATCGCATTATCAGCATGTGGAACATCATCATCAGACAAAATCGTTACATCTAAAGCTGGTGACATTACAAAAGAAGAATTCTACGATCAAATGAAGACACAAGCTGGTAAACAAGTACTAAACAACATGGTTATGGAAAAAGTTCTTATTAAAAACTACAAAGTTGAAGACAAAGATGTAGACAAAAAGTTCGATGAAATGAAAAAACAATACGGTGATCAATTCGATACACTAATGAAACAACAAGGTATTAAAGAAGAAACTATCAAAAATAGTGTGCGTGCTCAATTAGCTCAAGAAAAAGCGGTTGAACAATCGATTACTGATAAAGATGTAAAAGCAAAATTCGAGGATTATAAAAAAGAAATTAAAGCAAGTCATATCCTTGTAAAAGATGAAGAAACTGCTAAAAAAGTGAAAGATGAACTTGCTCAAGGTAAATCTTTCGAAGAATTAGCAAAGCAATACTCTGAAGATACAGGTTCAAAAGAAAAAGGTGGCGACTTAGGATTCTTCGGACCAGGGAAAATGGTAAAAGAATTTGAAGAAGCAGCTCAAAAGTTGAAAAAAGATGAAGTAAGCGAACCTGTAAAAACACAATTCGGTTACCATATTATTAAAGTAACTGATAATCACGCAGATGCAACTTTCGATAAATCAAAAGCTGATATTAAAAAATCACTAGCTCAAGAAAAAACGCAAGATGCTCAATTTATGAATGACTTAATGATGAAAGAAATCAAAAAAGCTGACGTAAAAGTTGACGATAAAGATTTAAAAGATCTTTTCAAAGAGCAAAAAGCTGACGATAAAAAAGAAGAAAAGAAATAATGAAGTAAAAAGCTTGGGCTTCGGCCCGAGCTTTTTTTATATCCTCTTCTCCCGATAGTTATATCCAGATTCGGTAAATGAAATTATATCGGCGATTTTTCAAATATATCGACTTACCGACAAAAAACGACAACAAGTGTGATTCCCTCTTAAAAACACAAAAAAACCTTGATCCACGCTACACGGAACCAAGGTTTATCTTATTATCATTGATTAAATTCAAAAACTATGTTAAATTAGTACAGAAACACGTTTTAAAAAATATAAAGAACGTATTTATCCGTATCTTAATTGTACAACAAAATTTTTCTTCAGTCAACCTCTATTTTTCACTTTTAAAGGAGTGCTTACGTATGAACAAAAAACTTGATCTAGAGCAAAAACGATTGGATACCGTAATCGAAACTATTACGCAGCAAATTGATAAGCTGGAAAACGAAACTGGCAGACGCCGGGCAGAAGTAATCAACATCCGTAAACACTTCTGGGATGACGTTAAAGTGAATACAGATACTTTTGATGATTACCTTGAAACAGTTATCAACTTAAGACAACAAGCTCAATCACTAGCTGTTACACAAATCACCCATAAACACACCTTTAATCGACTTGCCGCGCTGCGACGTATGCAAAAAGCACCTTACTTCGGACGCATCGATTTCACTGAAGAAGGCGAACCTTCCACAGAACAAATCTATATCGGTGTTTCTACCCTTACTGATGCAAGCGGAGAAAACTTTCTTATTTATGACTGGCGCGCCCCAATTTCAAGTGTTTATTACGACTACCCACCAGGACCAGCTGAGTACAACACACCAGGCGGCGTAATTCGCGGTAATGTGGAGAAAAAATTACAATACATTATTCAAAATGGCGAGATTGATTCCATGTTCGATACGAGCCTTACAATTGGCGATGAAATCTTGCAACAAGCACTCGGAAAAGGTACGAACAAACATATGCAAAGTATCGTCGCTACGATTCAGCGTGAGCAAAATGAAATTATCCGTCACGATGAAGGCCGACTCCTTATCGTTCAAGGAGCTGCTGGTAGTGGTAAAACATCTGCTGCCCTTCAGCGAATCGCCTACTTACTATATAAATATCGCGAATGGCTAAAAGCGGATCAAATTATTCTCTTCTCCCCTAACTCTATGTTCAATAGCTACGTATCTAACGTACTACCTGAACTCGGTGAAGAAAATATGCAGCAAGTAACATTCCAAGAATATTTAAACCATAGACTAAGTAAGTCATTTGATGTTGAAGACCCTTATGAGCAATTGGAATATATGTTAACTGAAACGAATAGCCCTACCTATAAAACGAGAAATGCGAGCATCCGATTTAAAGCATCCACTCAATTTTTCGAGATGATTAGAGCGTACAGACAATCTCTTGAATCTTCAGGCATGCTATTTAGAGGAATGAAATTTAGAGGAAAACTGATCGTCTCTGCAAAAGAGATTACAGAGCAATTTTATAATACTGACTCCTCCCTCCGCTTCCATAGTCGAATTGAAAAGTTAACGGATTGGCTAAATAAACAAATAGATGCACTCGAAAAAGCAGAACTGAAAAAGCCTTGGGTAGAAGAAGAAATTGAATTACTTAGTAAAGATGAATACCAAAAGGCTTATAAATATTTACAGAAAAAAGGCGAGTTTGACGACAACTCCTTTCAAGACTTTGAGAAAGAAACAAGAGTACTTGGGCGTATGATTGTCCGTAAAAAAATGAAGCCACTTCGTAAAGGCGTTCAAACATTGCGTTTCATCAATTTCACAAGCATATATAAACAGCTCTTCACAGATGCATCATGGGTTACTGGGGAAAAACCGAAAGAGTGGGATGACATTTGCTCATTAACAGTGAACATGCTTGATGAAGGAAAGCTATATTACGAGGATGCGACTCCATTTTTACTTTTAAAAGAATTAATTGAAGGCTTCCAAACGAACAGATCGATTAAACACGTACTCGTAGATGAAGCGCAAGATTATTCTCCGTTTCAGTTCGAGTTTTTAAAACGTCTCTTCCCTGCTGCAAGAATGACGGTACTCGGAGACTTTAACCAAGCGATATTTGCCCATGCGAGTGAGGCAGTGAATTTCAATACACTTACTAGCTTATACGGACCAGATGAAACGAACGGTATTAACTTAACTCGTAGCTACCGCTCAACAAAACCGATTATTGAATTTACACGTGCTCTCGTACCGGAAGGGAAGAACATTCACGCCTTTGAACGCGATGGCGAGAAACCTACAGTAACGAAAATAGCTGATTACAGCGAACTGCACGAGCATATTACTACAAAAGTTACCGAACTACAAAAACAAAATCACAATACAATCGCGATTATATGTAAATCCGCAACTGAAAGCGCCGCTGCATACGAAGCACTCCGTCATATCGAGAATATTAAACTCGTGAAGAGTAACTCAGCCGAGTATGAGCAAGGCATTGTTGTGATACCTGCTTACTTAGCAAAAGGTATCGAATTTGACGCTGTTATTATTTACGATGCTTCTGAAGATGCGTACAGCGATGAGAGCGTTCGTAGATTGTTCTACACTGCTTGTACGCGAGCAATGCATGAGTTGCAACTTTATAGCGTTGGCGAGGTTAGTCCTTTTGTGCTTGAGGCTGATTCGGAGAGTTTTGAGCTAATAACTAAAACACCTTGATGATTATCAAGGTGTTTTTCTCATTCTAAAAGGAATATCTTTACGTCGATATACACTTAACACAATTCCCATTATAAATGCATGAAACAGAGTTGGTATCAATCCGTAGCTAATAAATGGTAATGATATAGAAACACGTGGTAATATCCCGAGGGTCATGCCAACATTACAAATAAAATGGATTACAAAAAGAGTCACTCCGCCAACGAGAAGCAATTTACCATAACCATCATTTATTTTATAAGCTATGTTCATTATTCTTACTGCAAAAAGAGAAAGAATCACGACAAGAACTAGCGCAAGTACATATCCATAATAGTAAGTCAAACTTGCAAATACAAAATCAGTATGGGCAGCACGGATAGACTTTATATTTTCATATGTACCAAACCAACCTGCTGAAGACATCGCCTCTTTTAAACGTAAATACCATAGATCATGCTCTGGATTTAACATTCCTAAAATTCTGGCCATACGGTATTCTTTTACAGCAGACCAGGAAAGTAGATCCCTAATAATCAATGGTACAATAGGTAAAATCGTAATGAGCCATGCCGTTTTCTTTCCTAACTTACTCCACCAAAGCATAACAAATACCATCGTGATATAGATGAACAGTGGTAAAAGAGTTGATGTAGTTAGAAATAAATATAAAGAAAATAAATACAACATGAGAAGATGTATAAACTTTAATCTACTGTTATTGAAAAAAGAAGCCCAGCCTAGAAAAAAGAATGGTATTGTCATTAAACAATCAATTATGACGGAACCAATTTTTAGTAATGGTTCTCCATTCAAAGAAGCAGTCGGAAAACATTTTATCATTAACAAGATAAGTACACCAATTGTATAAAACAGCCACCCAAGCCTCTCTAACTTCCGATAATCAAATAGCATCATCCCAATCGCTGTTGTAACACCGAGAATTACAAATATCACCTTATTCATTAATAAGTCAGCATGTCCAAGCGCTATAACTGGCAAAAAACCTAGCCCCATCGCAGCCACTAATAAACCAATTAAGAACCAATCAACCTTTGGCTTATGTAGTTTATTAAGTTCCTGGCCAAGCTTAATTGGACTTCCCATTTGTTCAACAGCCTTATCTTCAGCAACTTCCTCACTTAAGCCTTTCTCTATCCACATATTCTTCGTCTGTTTCAAGTGAAAGTCTAGTTCTGTTGCCACCAAGTCCTTTGCTTCTTTTGATTTAATATGGTTCGTAACTTCTTTTAAAAAACGCTCCCCTTTTTTGCTCAATTTTTTCTCACTCCTGTACTAATCCTTTTAATATAAATCGTGCCTTCGTAGCATTCTTCTCTGCCTTTCGCAGCATTTTATTTCCTTTATCATTTAATTGATAATATTTAGCTCCCGCGTGATCCCAGCTAGATTGGATAAAGCGATTTTGTTCTAGACGATGTAATAAAGTGTATAGAGACCCTTCACCACCTTCGAATTTTTGAATCCCTCTCCCTCTTAGCAACTGCATCAATTCATAACCCGTTTTTTCATTCATAAGAAGTTGTAACACTGCTAAAAGGATATCTTCTTCCTTTTCGGACGATTGCTTAATTTTTTCTCGCACCTGCTTCTGGTGCTGATCAGAAAAACTCAAATGTTTAAACGTTGTGTTCTCCATTGATTTTCGCAAGCCTTTTAATCCATCTTCCATTTGATTATTCCTCCAATCCTTTCTTCAAAAGCTCCTTCGCTTTTTTCAGTCTCGTTTTTATCGTGTTTTCCTTTACTTCTATTACTGTAGCAATCTCTTTAATTGATAATTCTTCATAATAAAATAGATAAATGACTTCTCGATATTTTATCGGTAAACTCATTACCGCAGAAGCCAACCTACTATCCTCCGCATTTTGAATGACAGTTTGTTCGACACTATCATTTTGAATCCCAATATACGCAAATTCATCCTCTGTAACGATTACCTTTTTGTTATACCAACTTTTTATATAGTCCTTACATTGATTAATCGCAATTCTCCATAACCACGTTTTCACATTCGATTTCCCTTTATATGTATGAAGAGATTTATAACATTTTACAAATATATCTTGCGTTACATCCTCCGCAATCTCTTTATTATTCACATATGAATACACAAGCTGCAGGACTTCTTGCCCATACTTGTTCATTATTTCGTCGATAAGTTCCTCCTTATCTTCTATTTCAAACGCTTCTATCGTTAATTCATCCACATCATTTCCTCCTTCCCATATATTAGACGACGCACTGTATGGAAAAGTTTTATAAATACATAAAAAAATACGGATGGTAATGTCCATACCGTTTTTTTATGAATATTTATTTACTTCTTGTCCCCTGACACTAATGCTCTGCTTAAAACTAGGAATTTTCATCCATATATCTTGTTCCCTATTTTAAAACATAATACAATGAATACGTAACTTAATAAGCTATAACTAGTAGGTGTGGTAATCATCTCTTCCATTTTGAAAAAAGGGGGAGGTGATAATATGATCGCGATGTTTGTAATTAAATTAGTGTATGGTATCCTAACCGGAGCTGGCGTTGTCATCGGTAGAAGATACTTCGGTCCATGGCTAATTTCTGTATACAAAAAAGCGAGAACCACCCTGCTTCGTGGAAAAGGTAAGGGCGGTTCTCGGCTAAAACGTTAATGTAATTGTCTTATAACCGCACCTACTACCACCACAATAGCAAGTTAGGTTACAAAGGCAGAAGTTTCTCAGGCTTCTGTCTTTTTTATTTTATGCAAAATTCACACTAAATACTCTATCATCATTGTAACACATTTTATTTATTTTTAGTCAAGAGAAAAAACCACCTAAAGGCTCCCCTTCAGGTGGTTCTCTATTTTATGCTAACGCAGCTGCCTGTTCTTGTTGATCTACAGGAATTACAGCGTCTGTTAATGCTTTTTCTAGTTCAGCTGTATATTTCATTTGTTCTTCTTTGCTCCAGCCTAGTTTCGCAGCCATGTAGTTGATTACTGCTTCTTTCCACTCATATACCCAGTGGATGTTGAAGAATACAGCGCCTCTGCGGCGTACGAAGAAGTCAACTGGTTTTGCTGTCATTTCGTAATCCATTGCGTATACAAGTGGGATTAGAACGTCAAGCGGCATGTTGTATTCTTTCGCTTCGTCTTTATGTTTTTTCGCTAAGCCAAATAGTACATCAACGTTAGAACCATAGAATTTTGCGAATTCTTCTGCTTGTGCTTTCGTTAAACCAGATTTCGTACCTTCTTCTGCTTTTTTCGCAACGAATGCCGGGAATCCGTGTGAACCATCTACATGTCCACCAGAGATCGGCATATGTTTCGTATCACTCTTCGGATATGCACTATGACCTTCTTTTTGTAGTAAGTTCGTTACGTAATCTACTACCATTTCAGCCATTTTGCGGTATCCTGTTAATTTACCACCTGCGATTGTAATTAAACCAGATTCAGAAGTCCAAATTTCATCTTTACGAGAAATTTCAGATGCATTCTTACCTTCTTCATAAATTAACGGACGTACACCAGCCCAGCTTGATTCAATGTCTTTCTCTGTAATTTTCACGCTTGGGAACATGTAGTTAATTGCATTAATGATGTATGTGCGATCTTCTGTTGTCATTTGTGGTACAGCTGCGTCTTTATCATAGAACGTATCTGTTGTACCTACGTATGTTTTTCCTCCGCGAGGAATCGCGAACACCATACGTTTATCTGGTGTATCGAAGTAAATTGCTTGCCCGAGTGGGAAACGTTTTTGATCAATTACTAAGTGAACACCTTTTGATAACTGAAGTACTTTTCCTTTTTTCGAGTTATCTTTTTCACGAAGTGTATCTACCCAAGGACCAGCTGCGTTTACAATTTTCTTACCGTAAACTTCATATACTTCACCGTCTAGTAAATCGATTACACGTACACCGCATACTTTTCCATCTTTATATAAGAAACTGTCTACTTTTGCGTAGTTAACAGCTTTCGCACCATGCTCAATTGCTTCTTTCATTACTTCAATTGTAAGACGCGCATCGTCTGTACGATATTCTACGTAGTAACCGCCGCCTTTTAATCCTTCTTTTTTTACAAGAGGCTCTTTGTTTAGCGTTTCTTCACGGTTAAACATCTTTCTGCGCTCGCTTCGTTTTACACCTGCTAAGAAGTCGTATACACGAAGACCAATTGATGTACTAAATGATCCGAACGTACCGCCTGTATGGAACGGAAGTAACATCCACTCTGGTGTTGTTACATGGGGACCGTTCTCATATACGATCGCACGCTCTTTACCCACCTCTGCTACCATTTTCACTTCAAGTTGTTTTAAATAACGTAGACCACCGTGTACAAGCTTCGTTGAACGACTTGATGTACCTGCTGCAAAGTCCTGCATTTCAAACACAATTGTTGATAACCCGCGTGTTGCTCCATCTAATGCAATACCAGAACCAGTAATACCTCCACCAATTACGATCACATCTAACTCTTGTTTATTTACTCCGTTTAATACGTCTTTACGTTGTTTACTTGAAAATTTCATGGTAATTCCTCCCTTTGATAACGAAAAAAGAGACCACAAACTCCGCTATAGATTTCGCCTCTATAGCGCGTTGTGGTCTCTCCAAATCTCCTACCGAATTATTAACTTGTCACCATTATAACACTGTTTATGATTATTTGAAAGCTTTTGTTGCTTCAATTGCTTTTTTCCATCCAGCATATAGCTCTTCGCTTGTTTCCGCTTCCATCGTTGGTTCAAAGCGTTTGTCCATATGCCACTGTGATTTAATTTCATCTTGGTTTTTCCAATATCCAACCGCAAGACCAGCTAAGTATGCTGCACCTAGAGCCGTTGTTTCGTTAATCACTGGACGCTCTACAGGAACATCTAAAATATCACTTTGGAACTTCATTAAGAAGTTATTTTTAACTGCTCCGCCATCAACGCGTAATGTTTTCAGTTCAATACCTGAATCTGCTTCCATTGCGCATAATACATCTTTCGTTTGGTAAGCTAAAGATTCTAGCGTTGCACGAATGAAGTGCTCTTTCGTCGTACCGCGTGTTACACCAAACATAGCGCCGCGTACTTCACTATCCCAATAAGGTGTTCCTAGTCCAACGAATGCTGGTACAACGTATACACCATCAGTTGATTCAACGCGACTCGCATACACTTCACTCTCACTTGCATCTTTAAACATGCGCATTCCGTCACGTAACCACTGAATTGCAGAACCTGCTACGAAAATACTTCCTTCTAATGCGTAGTTTACTTTACCATCTATTCCCCATGCAATTGTTGTTAATAGACCGTGCTCAGAAGCTACTGCTTTTTCACCTGTGTTCATTAACATGAAGCAACCAGTTCCGTAAGTATTTTTCGCCATACCTTCACCGAAACAAGCTTGTCCAAATAATGCTGCTTGTTGGTCACCAGCTACACCTGCAATCGGTACATTTTGGCCGAAGAAGTGGTAATCAATTGTTTCTCCGTAAATTTCAGATGATGGACGTACTTCTGGAAGCATGCTCTTTGGTACTGTTAACATTTCTAGAAGCTCATCATCCCACTGTAAGTCGTGAATATTAAACATTAACGTACGTGATGCGTTTGAATAATCTGTTACGTGTGCTTTACCACCAGATAGTTTCCATACAAGCCACGAATCAATTGTTCCGAATAATAGATCACCGTTTTCTGCTTTCTCTCTTGCACCTTCAACGTTATCTAAAATCCATTTTACTTTCGTACCAGAGAAGTATGCATCAATTAAAAGACCTGTTTTTTCGCGAACCATTTCGCTATAACCTTTTTCTTTTAACTCATCACAAATTTCAGCTGTTTGGCGAGATTGCCATACAATTGCGTTGTAAATTGGTTTACTAGTTGTTTTATCCCAGACAACCGTTGTTTCACGTTGGTTCGTAATACCGATACCTGCGATTTGTTCTGGTTTTACATCTGCTTCGCTTAAGCAAGTTGCGATAACTGCTAAAATAGATCCCCAAATTTCTTGTGCATTATGCTCTACCCAGCCCGGCTTTGGAAAATGTTGTGTAAACTCTTTTTGAGCTGAATGAACAATTTCACCTTTTTTATTGAAAAGAATTGCGCGTGAGCTTGTTGTTCCTTGGTCTAATGAAAGAATATATTTTTTCATATCGGTTTCCCCCTTATGCTACTTTTCTACTATTTGTATTGCTTCCGCTTTTTTTACTTGTCATATAAGAGATTGCTAGTACAATCACAGTTGCGATAATCACATAAATAAGTGCTGAATTTTGCTTTCCTTCAAATACAACTTGATGGAATAAACCTGCAAGTGATCCACCTAAAATTGGACCTACTACTGGAATCCATGCATACTTCCAGTTTGAACCGCCTTTTCCTGCAATCGGAAGGAAGAAGTGTGCGATACGCGGACCTAAATCACGTGCTGGGTTAATTGCGTATCCTGTTGTCCCACCTAATGATAAACCAATACTTACAATTAAGAAACCTACGATAAATGGATTTAATCCATCTGCAAATTTATTTGCACCAATTGCTAATATACCAAATACTAAAACGAATGTTCCAATCATTTCACTTAAAAGGTTTGCAAATGTGTTCGGAATTGCTGGACCTGTTGCAAATACACCTAACTTTGTTCCTGGATCTTCTGTTTCTTTCCAGTGTGGTAAGTAATGTAAATATACGATAACTGCCCCGATAATTGCCCCAATCATTTGTGCTACGATATAACCTGGTACGTCACTCCATGGGAACGCTCCCTTAAATGCTAGTCCTATCGTTAAAGCTGGATTCAAATGTGCCCCACTAATTGATCCAACCGCATACGCTGCAACCGCTACTGCTAAGCCCCAGCCCATTGTAATAACAATCCAACCTGAATCTTTCGCAAACGATTTCTTTAAACTTACACCAGCACAAACGCCGCCACCAAGTACGATTAACAACGCAGTCCCTATTAACTCTCCTAAAAATGCTGACATAGTATCCCTCCACAATCAATTTAAACGCTTCCAAATGTGATAGAGGTAAAATGAATGGCCATTCGTTTTTGTCAAAAGAAAAAGACCCACAGCTTTGCACGCTTCTATATAAATTTATATAGAAACAATGAAATGTGGATCTCTTCTTTTCTCCGTCACGTTTATTAACTTGTCTATAATGTTAACCTCTTATGAAAGCGGTGTCAACAGAATTTTTTCACATTTTCGTCACTTTTTTTGGTAATGTTTCCATAGTTCGCGTTTTGACGTCGTAATCGCTGTCGCACCAGCGTTTAAAGCTCTTTCCACATCTTCTACAGTACGAATAAAACCACCTGCTAAAATCGGTACACCAGTACGCTCTTTCACTTCAGCGATAATATCCGTCATTGCTCCTGGAAGCACCTCAATATAATCCGGTTTCGTCTTATCTAAAAGATTGCAGCTCTTCTCCATCGCACTCGAATCGATTAAAAAGATGCGTTGTATTGCCACAACACCTTTTTGCTTCGCCTTCATAATAACGCTCGCCTTTGTCGAAAGTAACCCGTACGGTCGAAACTCCTGACATAAATATTCCGTCGCATGCCCATCACTCTGCAAGCCATGAATTAAATCCACATGTAAAAACACCTTTTTACAATATTGCTTCGCAAGTGATATAACACTCTTCAATTGGCCGACATGAATATCTAAAATAACGATATATTCATACGAACTATGTAATAGCTTTTCCAAATCTTTAATTTGCCTCACTGCCGGCAAAATCTTCTGTTCATGAAATTCCATTCTCTATATCCCCTTCTTTATGTCATCCTATCCTTTATAGTACACAATTTAAGTGAAAAGAACAGCTAGTGTAGGGGATTTCTTTCAAATCTTTCCTCTATTTATATATTTTCTTCAACTTATCAGAACCTATACCACCTATAATCATGAATACAAGGGGCAAAAGATTCATTACATATGGCGCATCTGCTACAATTGCAATACTTGCTCCAGCAAATTTATTTAGCATCCATACAACGATTTTTGCAATAAGTAAAAATACCCCTATCATAAATAAACTATCAAAAAACACCTTCCATTTTGGATATGCCAATTTCTTACTATCTTCAATTACTTTCTGCGTCAATTCTTCATCACTCCTTAGCAGTTCATCAATCGTAATATCGAACAAATCACTTAAATGAATAATAATTTCAATGCTCGGATAGTTCTTTCCCGTCTCCCATTTCGAAACAGATTGCCTACTTACATGAATTTTTTCAGCCAAATCATTTTGCGACCAATTTCTTTTTTCCCTTTCTTCTTTTAAACGCTCACTAAAAATCATACTGTGTTTATCACCTCTCTATGCCCATTATGTTCAAATAAATGATGAAGAGTAAAGCTAGTTATCGTTGCATCGCCTGTGCAACTTATGCGTTACAGCTTATAATAGTGCTATTTTATATGTATCTTCCCTATACTATGCTCCAATAATAATTTCCCGAACAATAATACAAAGAGCGGATACTAATAAAGTGAAACTTTAATCAGCCCTCACCAATCGGGCTTTTACAGACAGCCCGGCAAATAGCGGGATAAAGACTAGATTAGGCATAAAAAATACGCCATCCCTTCTTATCAGTCTCCAGAAAGAATAACGCAAATTTTCATTTTTACTCATCATTTTTCGGACTATATGAAAACCCCGGATATTTCACAACAGGCCACTTCTCCTTACGCAGGGAATCCATTACTTGCGGGCCAACATGTATATTACCCTCCACTATTTCTTTAGGAGTCAGTGCCATCCATTGATTTAACGATACATCTTCAAAACGATTGCTTCTGAACATCTCTAAAAACCATAATGTTTCGGTACCTGTATTTTGAATATAATGCCCCGTCGCAAACGGTACATATCCGACATCACCAGCTCTATAATCAAATGTACGAGCGGTACCATTTCCAAGAAACACAGTCATTCTCGCTTCTCCTGTCAAATAATATTGCCATTCATCATTATTCGGGTGCCAATGAAGTTCTCTCATTCCACCAGGCTCAACCTCAACGAGCGCTGCTGCGATCGTTTTTGAAATAGGGAAATTTGTAGAATCTACAATTCGAACGCTACCACCAGGAGTCTTAATTGGCTTTTGTTTTAACAGTTCATGTTTAAATGTTAAAGGAACTTCCCCTTTCGGTGATTGAACTTCCTGACTTTCAAGCGAACCTGGCACCTCTCCTTGATAAATATAAACTTGACCTGAAGGGATAGAATGAAAAGCACTCTCAGGTACTCCAAAATTAGCCGACAACACTTCTTTTGGCGTATGCGCAAACCAATCAGAAATAGCTAAAGTAGATAAATCAGAAAAATGTCCATCATCGAAAACAAGTAGAAATTCACAATGTTCCAATCCTTGAATGGAATGCGGAATACCAGGCGGAAAATACCAAAGATCACCTGGTCCAACATCAGCAATAAAATTACGCCCATTTTGATCAACAGCCGTTATGCGCGCCCGTCCTAAAAGCATATACGCCCATTCTGCCTCTTTATGCCAATGTAGTTCTCGTACTCCACCGGCCGTTAAACTCATATTCACTCCCGCAATCGTCGTCGAAACCGGTAGTTCCCGAGCAGTAATCTCCCGAGACCACCCGCCTTGTTTCAAAATCATAGAAGTGTCCGAGAATGAAAACTTCAAGTTAGGAACTAACCCTGCATCCGTTATAGGCGGAACAAGCATATTCGGATTTTGAATATCCCGCATAACATTACGAGGTCCAGAATCAATCGCACCTGCTCCGTCGCTGCGGATTGGTTGTGGCACATTCCCTCCCGCTTCATTAACAGTACGTTTCTTCATGATTACACCCCTTTTTCATCCGGTTATTAGGTGAAAATCCTCCACCATAGTGTATGAATTGGGCTTTAGATGGTTACAGTTACTATGGAGTTACATCAACTGCCTATCATTATCGTTTTGTTCATTTCTCAACTTATACTAGTATGGACAGCGTCTGGAAAGATAATGAAGAAATTAAATTAAAACTAATAAAAAACCCTGTAAAATTTAGTGCAAACAAGTTAATATACTTAATTAGGAAATTTCCCTCGAATAATTTATTAGAATCTAACATCCGTATACTTCTTACATATTTATAATATTTCCACATGTACTGTTTTACAAATAATCACATATTCGATCAAAGGGATTTATATAGTCTTTAAAAGGAAATTTACTAAACGAAAAGAAAATTTTAACAACAATGAAAAGAAGCTAACAATAAATTGTTAACTTCTCGGCTTAAGGAAAAAATAGTATCTTTCCTTATCTTCTAATATCTAGGTTGTGATTGAATATTTGTAAGATGAACATCATACATATCAATGATTTCAAGAAATCTATCAGCTTCACGGAAAACATGGTCTGCTAATAATGGATGAATGATACTCTTTATTTTACATTGCTCAATTAAATCACGTGCTGTTTTCTTAAAATCCCGAAGAGATGTAACCGACACACGATTTTGATCTAAAAATTGATCTAAAAGTGGGACTGTTTGGGATTGTGGTTTCATAGATTCTAAGTCAATTGCTTGATACATCAATTCATCAAAATCATTGCTAAAATTCCGTGCTGTATCTACAAGCTTTCTTTCCGATGGATCAAGAAGATGGCCAATAAATTTAGCATGGTCTGCCATAATCCGTAAAAAGAAAACATTTTCTTTAATAATAGCATCAGGAAGGGCATCTAATTTCCCTTCATTTAATTGTATTAAACGTTTTCTAAAATAGTCAGCTTCCCTACTTGTATGGTCAACTAACAGTGGAAAGTTATTTTGTCCTGGCAATTTACATGTGAGAATTAATCCTAAAATTTTTCTTTTAAATCCCCAAATATTAGTTGCGGCTTGTTGTACTTCTGCATTAAATCTTTTTATTTGCTCAGGATCTGTTTCATTTGTATAGGAATGCGCTATTTGTTCGATATGTTCAAACAATCGATAAAATTGATTAGCCTCTTCAATTAGTTGAGTATCCTCGCATCTAAACCCTAAGCGAAGAAAAAAAGAATGCTCCTTCATGATTCTAGACCAAAAACGAATTTCATTTAATGAACGCTCAACAAACATTACAGATGTAACACCTGTATCAGGATGTAATGATGTTTCATCCCTATGCATTGTTAATCCCCCCCAGTAAAATCCCCCGCTAGTTCCATTCTTATGAGTAAAAAAATATATAAATACCATCAATAAAAGTTCTGATGAATCTCGTATACATGTAATATTAAATTTATATAACCTGATCCCCAAGAAGAAAAAGGCTACCACCTAGTTGTAAAGTTCTACTAGGTGGTAGCCTTTCAAAATTTTTATTAAAGCAATACCGAATCTTTATCACTATCCTGATTACGTTTCTCGCGCTCTTCTTCTAAACGCTTCATATATACTTCGCCTTCTTTTTCGATAAACTCATTATCCATATCTTGCTCTTTTTTCGAAGTATATAAAACCATGTAGCCACTTAGTACAATCCCGACAATTACAAGATACACCCACCATGGTAAAGTTTCCAAATCACTTCATTCCTTTCCTTAGACAAGCCTTATTAGTTTCACTTTATGAGGAAAGAAGTGGATTTATGCTTAAAATTTTTATTGTGGATGCTTCGCGAAAAATGCTTGTACATATTCCATAAACTCAATTGGTTCCTGACGAAACGGTGCGTGGTATCCTTTTTCAATAATATGAAACGTACTATTCGCAAATAGCCCATGATACAGTTCACCATTTTTCCAAGAAACACTCTTATCATGTCGTCCCCATAAAATTAAAGTCGGTACCTTAATTTTATCTGCTTCCATCGCAATGCGGCGCTCTCTCATTTTCGTAAGCTGATCATAATGCTCTTTATCATCACGACTATTTTTCACTTCATTTTTATTATACTTCGCAATCTCAGTTACAGTTTGTAAGTCCGTCGATAGCGGTGGTACTTCATAACTTTCTTTTTGCTGGAAAGACTCTATCCCTGTGGAATCCGCCAAGATGAGATGCGTCACTGCATCCGGATATAAATACGCTAAATTAAGGGACATCTCTCCGCCCATTGAATGGCCGAGCACCGCAAACTGATCGTATCCGAGCTTCTTCATTAACTTATAATATAAATTCACTTGCGCAGGAAACGAATACTGAAAATCAATAGGTTTAGAAGAACGCCCAAACCCTAAAATATCAACCGCAATAATCGTATGGTCTCGCGCTAGTTCCGGATAAATATCACTAAACCCATCAGAAGAACCACCAAACCCGTGAAGCATAAGTAACGGAGGTTTCCCCTCACCAATTTGTTTAAAATAAATCGTCTGCCCATCAATTTGCGCCATACTCTCTTTCGTATTCAACTTCATCATAACAGTATCTTTCACTTCTCCAACCTTCGCAATCGGCTTCTCAACGAAGTTACAAACAATTAACAAAACGAGCACAATACCGCTAATCATATAAAACTTAAACCGTTTCAAAGTTCCCGTCTCCTTTCTCTTGTTTCTATTTAAAGTTTTTACATTTTTTGGTTGTTTTATGTTCTCCTTTTAATTGTAACTGAGATAGTTACAATTATACTAAAAAAATATAACTCATTTCTATTACTAATGGTTATTATGTAACTATTATAGTTACATATTTAAAGTAAGTCAATTCTTTTCTCTACATGGCCTGAAAATAGAAAAAGGGACTTCATGTTGAAGTCCCTTTCTTTGTTATTATAGTTGGCTTACTCCGCCGTCGCCTCTATTATCTGCTGGTGCTCCGCCTGTGTCGCCAATGTTAATGTAGTCTGGTCTTGCTGGTGCTCCTCCTGTGTCACCAATATTAACGTAGTCTGGTCTTGCTGGTGCCCCTCCTGTGTCACCAATATTTACAGCTTGATTTGTAAAAGAACTATTGAACCCAATTGATAATACCCCTACTAATGCAGTCCCAACAATAGCCAAACGAAATTTCTTCATTATTTTAACGCTCCCTTTTCCAATATATTTTTTTGAGCCTTATTATTCATATAAAAATATTTACTTGCCTTAACATGATCATCAAATTCATAAAATTTCAGTGCTAAAATTTCAGTGTATTCTTGAATACAATCCCATAATCTTTCTCTCTCAAAATAAGAAATTCCTTCTAAAATTACATCTTCAATAATTGATACTGAAGATTTTCCATTGAGTTCTTTCAAAATTTTAAACCGATGTTGAAATTCTTTTTCCCCTAAATCAACACAAATATTTAAACCTTTTTCAACAATTGGATTCGCTAAGTTATATTGTCCTAATTTGTAATGTTCATGTGCTTCTACAAACAAGGCTTTAAAGTGTTCTGGGTAATTTTTGGTCACCTCAGATATATGACGAATCGCTAATTCTGAAAGATTTTGACTAGCATAAAGCCAAGCTAAATTATGCCGAACCATTAGCATATATTTTTTTTGATCTGCTTTTTGCAATACTTCCATAGCAGAATTAAAGTTTTCTTCCGCTAATTCATAGTGATCTATGTCTACACAACATAGTCCAAAAGCATTTTCACATAATCCTACTTTTATTTCATAGCCTGGATATTGTAAAAATGCTGTTTTTGCCCTATTCAAGTAATCTATTGCATGAACTTGGTCATATTTTTGATAATAGAAATTCCCCATCCGATAATTAAACTCCGCATGTTCTATCGGATCTGCAATATATTTCAATAACTTCTCAGCTTGCTCATACTGTTCTTTCGCTTCGTTATAATTTGAAATTAATGTGCAATGAAACCCTTTAAAAAAGTGATAATAATAAGCTAAAAAGCCCTCTGTTGGAATTTCGAAAGATTCCACTTTATCAAAACTATCTTCTCTAACTGAAATCCAATCAACTAATGCATCATATCTAAAATTCAACAACGCATGATAAAGTAATACATCCTGATCCACGTCCAACCCACTAATCTTACTTTCAATCTCCTCTTTCATTTCCGTAGCCTTCTCTATATTTTGCTGTAACATTACACGATACCAATCATCTAAAGAATGTCTCATTTGCTCCCGCGTTACTACATCTGCTCCCATAAACTCGCATCCCCTTTTCTCCAAAATTATAAAATTAGGATTTTTATACAATTATCAAAATTGTATATTACCACTCCTTTTCTATGCATTGAAAAATAATTATTAGAAAATTCTATATTTTAATTAATTATACCAAAGTTTTCCTTTTTAATAACTTGAGAAACAATTGTCAGAAAACTTACTAGGATAAATAAAAAAGCAAGCAGTTCCAGCACTCCGCTAAAACTACTTGCTCTCCTACTTACTATCTCTATTTTTACTCTTTAATAAATTCCTTCGTACTTCTCACTGTATCAATTGGACGAACTAATTTTTCAATTTCTTCACGTTTTGGCTCTAGGAATGGAGGTAAAGATAATTTTTCACCAAGTGTTTCGTATGGCTCATCTCCCATAAATCCTGGGCCATCTGTTGCGAATTCAAATAAAATTTGTGGTGCAACTCTTGCATATAATGATTCGAAGAAGTGACGGTTTACATATCCAGATGAAGGAAGTCCTACGCTACTGATTCTCTCAATCCATTCTTCTAATACAGCGCGATCTTCTACGCGGAATGCCGCATGGTGCACTGTACCAAAACCTTGTTGTGCTTCAGGAAGAACTGTATTATGTTCTACAATAACAGATGCACCGTTTCCGCCTTTGTTCACTTCAAATAAATAGAATTCCCCTTCTTGCGCAACCTCTTTAAATAATAGAACTTTTTCTAACACTTCTTTGAAGAAGCTAAAGTTTGCAATACGGATAAATACAGGTCCTAAACCAGTGATTGCATATTCTAATGGTACTGGCCCGTTTTGCCACGGTGTACCTGATTCGATTCCTTTATCAAGTTCATCTGAGATTAATTGATATTGTTGGTCATCAAAGTCAACGAAAGAAAGAGTTTTCTTACCAAATTGCTCTTTAATTCCTGTATGTTCTACTTCAAGACGGTCAAAGCGTTTCACCCAATACTCTAATGCTGCATTAGTCGGAACACGGAATGAAGTTTTTGAAATTTCATTTGTACCGTGTACGCCTTTCGGAACACCTGGGAAATCAAAGAATGTCATATCTGTTCCTGCACTCCCTTTATCATCTGCAAAGAATAAATGATACGTTTGAATATCATCTTGGTTTACTGTTTTCTTAACTAAACGCATTCCTAAAACGTGAGTGAAAAACTCATAGTTCTTTTCTGCACTACTTGTAATCGCTGTAACGTGGTGAATTCCTTTTAATTGGTTCATTTTATATTCCTCCAATGTTTTTTAATTTATATTTTCTCTCCTATTACTTCTCTTCAATAGGTGCTAAATTCGCTTCAATCTCTGCACGCTGATCTTCTAAGAACGGTGGTAAATCAAGTTTTCCTCCTAAATGTTCCACATCTCCATCAACTGTAAATCCTGGTCCATCTGTCGCAATTTCAAAAAGGATTCCGTTTGATTCACGGAAATATAAGCTTTTAAAGTAGAAACGGTCGATGATTCCTGAAGACTGGAAGCCTCTTTGTTTCACCTGTTCTTCCCAATAGGCAAGCTCTGCATCGTTTTTCACGCGAATTGCTAAATGGTGAATGCTCCCTCGGCCCGGCTTTTCAGTAGGTCCATCTAAATATTTCACAACGATTTCTCCAAAAGCCTCTCCTTTAATGGATTGAAAAATTGCTTCCTCTTCGCTACGGCTAACCGCTGTATAACCGAACATCTCTGTAAGTGTACTCGACATTTTATCAAGTCTACGAACTGTCATTTCCACAGAACCCATTCCTTGAATTTGATGCTTTGCAGGAACTTCTGATTTCTCCCAAGTTTCCCAGTGCTCTACTTTTTCTCCGTTTGAAACGAGTAGTACTAAGCGAAGACCTTCAGCATCCTCAAATTGTAAAGCAGGACGATTTGCATATGTTGTCATTTCACTATGTTTCACATCAAAATTCTCAAATCGTTCTTTCCAGTAATGTAAGCTTTCCTCTGAAGGAACGAGTAATCCAATTCGAGTAATCGCATTCGTACCGCGATATGTTCTTCCTACTAATGGAATTTCAAAAAATGATAATTCCGTACCTGGACTTCCTGTTTTATCTCCATAAAATAAGTGGTACATTGACGGATCATCTTGATTTACTGTCATTTTCACACGACGTAAGCCAAGCACGTTTTTATAAAAGTGATTATTTTCATTTGCATTTTTCGTAACCATTGAAATGTGATGATGCCCTTTAATTTTATACATTGGTTATTCCTCCGTTTCGTTTTACTAGTCAAGTGATAACTAAAAAAATAATATTTCCCACAACTAATATGGTTTTTAGCTTTTCAATTTATTCTTAATTATGTTTTTGTAAATTCATCTTAGTTTTTACTGTATAAGTTACTTTGTTTTTTAATCGAAAACAACTGAGTGTATGTTTTTCATATGACTCAATCGCTTTCGTTACTATCACTTTACACCTCAAGTGATTGAAAAGCAAGCGAAAAATCTCGAATTCAAGATTTTTTTGTTAAATAACATTTAGGGTGTAAAATCTGATTATTTACGTAATTGACATTCTATTAAAACGCTCATTTACAGAAGAACATTATTCAAGTGAAGCCCTCTATAATTCAATTACAACTCCTTGAAAGCTTATGATACTATCCTGATCACACTTTTTATATTTAATGTTTTAAGGAAAAAAGCTATACTATAAGCGAAACTAAAAATCAGAAAGGAAATACCAGAACATGGAAAATTATATGCTATTTATCCTTACAGCACTCCTTATTATAATGATGCCTGGTCCCGGTTTTGCTTTAGTTACAAAAAACACTATCTCTCATGGTAGAAATGGTGGAATAAAGACCGTCTTAGGAACAGTATCTGGAATGATGATTCATACAATAATGGCTACACTAGGACTCTCTGCTATCTTAATGAAATTTGCTATGCTATTTACATTAATAAAATATGCTGGGGCATTTTATTTAATTTATTTAGCTGTAAAGTCAATTAAAAGTGCCTTTTCTAAAAAAGAAGATATGTCAAGTTCAGTGGAAATAAACTCTAAGGATATTGGAACGGTTAAAAGTTTTAGACAAGGATTTACCACGGCAATCTTAAACCCAAAAACGGCTGTATTTTTCCTTAGTTTTCTACCCCAATTTATTGTGAGTAATCAAAGTCATTTCTTCCAATTTCTTTTGTTGGGATTCACATTTACGACTTTGACAGCAATATGGTATTTACTTTATATCTCTCTAATACGTCAATTAAGAACTTTTTTAAGAAAAGAAAAGGTGAACCGTACAATAGAGGGTATTACTGGCACAGTATTATTAGTATTTGGAGTTAGGCTATTTTTCCAAAAATAAATATGTAATAGAGAGAGTTTAAAACTTTCGGTTTTTCCAATAAATGAATCAATATAAAAAGTATGGCTTTCAAACAGTAAAAAAGTGAACAAACGGGTGTGTTTGTGGAATAAGCTTCAATAAAATAACCAAACTTTTTATAAAGAAGTGAATCGATTATATTAAAATTGATATAAAGGCGTTATCCTTTCCTATGATTTCTCAGAAAGAATAACGCCTTTCTCTTTTTAGAGGATATTTTGTCTAGTTAGCTTGATAGCGATGTGGTTCTATCCCTTATAAAGTGAAACTTTAATCAGTGGGGGTTTTGTTCATCCCCCACTGATTATTAGTTGAACCAATCGGGCTTTTACGGACAGTTGATCCCCCACCTAACTTCTTTGCTTCCGCTGAATTTTGAGGTGGGGGTCTTACTGCCCGTTAATGCGGGATAAATGTTACAAAAACATTTATAATATCTCTAACTTGCACAATGCTTCCCGTTAATATAATACGCTGATTCTGTGAAAACCGTAAATACAACCTCTACTTCTGGAAGTCCAAAATCCATTACATATGTAGTAATGGCCTTGGCAAATCGATCACGAATTTCCTGTCCACGCTCGAACCATTTCACTTCAATAAGAGGAAACGCTTCTATTTCTTCTCCATTGAATATAAACGTAGAACTTGGTAGTTCCAACGTAAAATTATCCGTACCACACTCACAAATCTCTGCGAGCTCTTCTACTAATGTCTTGCTTATGTGTTTTAATTGTTCAGTAGTAATTCCACGAAACACAATATGCGGCATGTAAATCCCTCCTTTAGATAGTTTTATATTTGCCCACATCATAGCACAATTCTCCCACCTTTTAACAAAAATAGATGCTAAACAAGTTTCAACTCTTATTTTTAGGCCTGTTATACAGGCTGAAGCGATTCTAAGTATCTGCCATATTAAAGTTGATATGCTCCCATTCTAGTGGTGAGATATGTTTTAATCGTTCTTCGTTAATCCCATGCGTACTTCTTAACTATTTCATTTAATTTTTAATAAAGAAAACAGCCTCACTAAGCTTTTAAAACTTAATGAGGCCACTTTATTCACACTTTTAATTATGGAACGTCGGTTTATAGAACGAACGATTATCAAGTGCAAAGACACGCTCTGTGTATTCACCTGGTTTTGTGCGTCCTAATGCGCGGTCCATCATGTTCATTTTTGCATCTAGGTTATCGATGTAGTGCAGAATTTCTGCTTCTTTTACTAATGGTGGTTTTGGGCTACCCCATTCTGCTTTTCCGTGGTGAGAAAGGACGATGTGTTGAAGAATTAATACTTCTTCTGCATCGATGTTCAGCTCATCTGCTGCTTTACCAATTTCGTTCACCATGATAGAAATGTGGCCTAGTAAATTTCCTTCTAACGTATACGTTGTAGAAATTGGACCAGATAGTTCAATTACTTTACCAAGGTCATGTAAAATAACGCCTGCATATAGTAAGTCTTTATCTAATGATGGGTATAGATTTGAAATAGCTTTCGCTAAATCTAGCATTGATACAACGTGATAAGCTAGTCCAGATACGAACTCATGATGATTCTTTGTCGCTGCTGGATATTCTAAAAATTCATTTTGATGCTTATTTAATAAATGTCTTGTTAGACGCTGAATGTTCGGGTTTCTCATTTCAAATATGTATTGCGTAATTTTCTCAACCATATCTTCTTTTTTCACTGGTGCTTTTTCTACGAAATCCGAGATATCTGTTACTTCATTTTCATTCGCAACACGGATTTGTTTCACACGTAATTGAATACGTCCTTTGTAGTTTAAAATATCACCAGCTACTTTAACGATTGTTTCTGCTACATATTGTTTCTCAACTTCTGGTGATACGTCCCATAGCTTCGCTTCAATATCTCCACTTGGATCTTGTAAGATTACTGTTAAAAATGGCTTTCCATTACTTGCTAGACCTTTTGTCGCTGTTTTAATTAACAAGAAAACATCGACTTGTTCACCAACTTCATATTCTGCAATTTTCTTTTTCATTCGAATTCCTCCACCAAATCAGTTACTTTTAGTATAGCATATTACAACTCATTTTCTTTACGCTTATGTGTTAATTTTATAATCTGTTTTTCTGTAAAATACGCGAGTAAATGCGCATGACATGTAAAGAAGATGACTTGTCTATCTTTTGCGATTTCCTTTATTAGTTCAATCGTTCGATCCGTCCTTACCGCATCAAAGTGCACGAAACTATCATCAATAATAAATGGGTAATCATGTTCAAATGTTTTCGCAAGTGCAAATCTCAGCGATAAATATAACTGCTCCGCTGTCGCTTGGCTTAGTTCATGACTGTAAAAACGTATACCGTCGTTACGTTCAACAACGAACGGCTCCGCCTCTGACGGTGAAAAGATTTTACTATAGCGTCCGCCCGTTAAATAGACGAAATACTCTTCTGATTTTTGTAAAATACGAGGCAGATGCACTTCATGATAATATTGCTTCGTTTTCGTTAATACTGTCTTTGCGGCCGCATAAGCAGCCCACTTCTTCACTTGTTCACGTACTTGCGCTTTTTTCATTTCCCACTCATGCATTAAATCGCCGTACGTACTACCTTCTTCTAAATTCGCAATTTCCATACGATGTTTCGCGATGCGCTCTGTCAATTCTTTCTCTTGCGCCAGACAGTTTTGTACGACTGTAATTTCTCTCTTTAATTTCTCTTCATAACCGTCAGCTTCGTAATGTTCAGCTAATGATAAACTCTTTAAACGCTGTTCTAACAGATCAATTTGCGGTAATAAACGCACTACTTGTTTCTCAGCATCTTCACGTTTTTCCGCCAGTTTACCCGCTTCTAAAAACATCTCTTCATCTGTAGTCTCTGCAATATTCCATAATGCATTTCGTTCTACTAACAGTTGTTTCAATTGTTCTTGCATAAACTCATATTCTTCTTGCCATTCCGCCAGTTTTTCTTTTAACTGCTTACAAGTTTGGCGCTTCTCTTTCTCATTTTGCATACGACTTTGTGCCCCGTGTAGCTTACTATACTCCGCACTACCGATAACAGCTTCTAGTTTCTGTTCAAAATGCGAAATCATTTCATATAATGAAGATTTTCGCGTGCCTTGTTTTTCTAACTCCCGATATAATTGCTGCATTTTTTCAATACGCTCAAACGCTGGCAATATGTGTGCATACGTATAAAATTCTGGGAACATATAGCGCGTTTTATATGCATCTACTTGTTCTCCCGCCTGGAACGTTTCTCTCTCCCATTCCTCATACGATGAAACGACTTTATCATAAGCTCGCTCCATTTGCTGCAATTTATAAGACTCACGCTCAAATAGCTTCCGAATCTCTTCATCTTTTTCTAACTCATAGCGCACAGACAGCGCTTCTTCACTTTGTCTCCCGCCAGCACTTTGCTGAAGAGTAAGAAGCTCTTCTTGTAATCCACTTGACGGATCTTTATATAAAACAAGGGCAAGAACAATCCCTACAAAAACAATAACACTAATAAATAAGAGCGGGCGGTTATCAATAAATAAACTCGTGAATAAAACAAGCGTGTTAATAAGAAGTAACAGAAGACAAACTCTTTGCCACTGCTTTTTCTTTTGCATAGCTGCTCCTGCTTTTTCCTCATACTTGCGCTTCATTCTCTCTGCGCCCATACCGATAAACGCCGCATCTTGGAACGATTTCTCTTTCTCAACTAACGTATTTCGCTCTTCATCAACTAACATTTGTTTCTGAATCTGTCTTATATTTTCTTCTTGTTCTTCTAATTGCTCTTGCGCTACTTTAAAACGATCATCAAGCTGTGCTTTTTGCGTTTCTAATTCACGTGCCTTTTGCACGGTTTGCGTAATTAATTCTTTCGTTGCCAAACTCATGTCAAACGCAAGAACCGCTTCCTTTTCAAAAGTAGCACCAATTTGCTGTTCTAGTTCTGCAATTTCTTTTTTTATATTCGCAATACTTCCTGTCATATCACGCATTTCTTGGCGTGCATTTTCGTAAGACATATGTTGCATACGAAGTTCTTCTACATAACTTTCTTTTTGTAAAAACTCTTCATCTATTTGAATCGAGGCAATTTCCGATTGCACTGTCTCGATTTTCTTATGGAGCGAATCAACTTGTAACTGAAGCGGCTCCATCTTCGCCTTAATCGCTTCATAGCGCGCCATTCCGTTTACAGGAAACTGCCCGCTCTCATTTTCTAACACTTTCTCATGCGCACGCTTTTCAATAACGAGGGGCTCAAGCGCTGCTAATATTTCATAATCTTGCTTTCGCTTTTCTGCATTCTCTTTTTCCACGCGAACAGAAGCAAGCTTCTCTTCACTTTCTTTTAACTGCTTCACTTGTTTTTCATACGTGCCAATTTTCCCTTGCCACTCTTTCATCTTCTCTTCAAGTTTCTTCATCTCTTGCAGTGACACGTTAATTTCCGGTTTACGCCCACTCGGTTTAAAACGCTGATCCATTTCTTTTTCTAGCTTTTTATCTAACTGTAATAGCGCATCGCTTCCGACTGCACTTGCTGAAAATAAATAATTGCCAATATCTGCTTCGCCGAGCTGATGAATATTTTGAAGACCATGCATATCAAATGAAAAGACCGATTCAAATAAACTTTCATTCATCCCGCTTAATATATCGTTTAAAATTTCCTCGCCGCCCGTTTTCCCGTCTTCAAAATAAACGGTCACCTCGCCAGCTGCCGTCTTTGGCAATCGTTCAATTTTCAAACGGCCGTACTGCTCTGTTTGTACAGTCATCACACCGCCATACTTCCCGCCTTCTTTCGGCTCATAACGGCGCTGTCCTCTCGTCGGAAAACCGAACAGAATACTTTTCATAAACGAGCGAATTGTCGATTTCCCCGCTTCATTTTCACCGTATAGCACCGTCAGCAAGGAAAGATCCATTTCCACATTTTCTAATTTTCCGTACCCATAAATATGGAGTTTTTCAATTCTCATTTTTTATCCCTCTCTTGCTGGAATAATTGCTCTAAAATAATATTTTCTGCTTCCTTTTGAATCTCTTTCTTCTCTTCTTCTGTAAAAGATTCAATACTATTACGCGCTACAGGAGATGTCCAAATGGTGCGCAACACGCCGTCCATATTTGTGAAAGCTTCTAGCTCCTTTAGCACACTACCGACGAAATGATTTTCCGCTTTCAAACGTTCGATTTCCGCAAAAGAAACCGTCTCATTTTTCCACTTCATTGCATATACGAAATCTTTTCGCTCTTCGCCAGATGCTAAAATGTGAAAAATCTCTTCCACACGCTTTTCGTCACGCAAATAAGGAGAAAGTGGGCCCTGCCCTATGAATACGACAGTTAAAAGCGTCCCTTCCTCTTCTCTTCGGCAATCATTCATCGCAGTTGACATGCTCGTCATAAGTTCATCAACAGTTTCAAGTCCATCAATACAAACCTCGATCTCATCCCATACAACATCTGCCGTATGGAAAAATGAACAGTGCGTTCCTTGTTTCGTAAGTTCAATAAGGTACGCACCCTTCTCGCCTGTTTCCTTACGATGACGACCTTGTATGTTCCCTGGATAAATAATATACGGCTCTTCTAATAAAATTTCACGTTTATGTATATGGCCAAGAGCCCAATAATCAAACTGTTTTTCTTTCAATTCACGAATTTGAAACGGTGCATAGCGATTATGCTCTGCATCTCCTTCCACACTTCCGTGAAGCATGCCAATATGAAAAGGCGCATCACTCATTTTCGTATACTGCGCTGTCATATTATCCGTTACCGCTTGCTGCAAATAACTAAACCCATAAATAGAAGCTAATAGCTCACCATTTTTATAAAATGATTTCTCTTCTACGTAAGGCTCCGTAAACACATGAACATTTTCCGGAAACTCAATCGCTGCCCAGCTTCCTCCTAAATGATCATGGTTACCGTGAATAATAAAAACAGGGATATCGTACTGCGAAAGTCTCTTCATTTGCTCACGCACAAACACTTGCGCCCTCAAACTTCTCGTCTCCGCATCATACAAATCCCCAGCTAGTAATACGAAATCAACGCGCTCTTGAATCGCTTTATCAACAATACGCTCAAATGATTCAAACGTACTTTGCTTCATTCTCTCCCAAACAGACTGCGCAACATTCATCTCCATTCCTTTAAACGGACTATCCAAATGCAAATCAGCCGCATGTATAAACTTTACTTGTTTCACAAATAACGATCCTTTCTATCTTTCAAAAGTTTCATTTTATTAAAATTAACATCGCTGAAAACTAATCATCATCGAGAATGAAAATATTCTCGATGATTAAAGTTTCATTCTATTTTACCACGCAATGTCATATATTTCTTTGCATATTGTAGCGTTTTATGTCAAAATAATTATAAGATTCTGATTTTAATTATTGGAGGGAATTTTCATGGGAGTATACGTTCTAACAGTCTTTGAAAAAGATGGTTCAAAAGCATTAGACGAATCATTCGAGGCGGCAACTGAAAAAGAAGCAAAAGCAAAAGGTGAATCTATTTTACAAGAAAAAGGATTGTATGAAAAAACACATCGCTGTACATCTACTGCAGGTAAGCTCGTTTTATTCCAGCGCTAAAAAAAGAAGCGTCATCCGCTTCTTTTTCACTCTACTATATCTTCGTCACACCACGTAAACACCACATCTAGAATGCGATTACCAATACGTACGCTTTTATTCCATTTACCTGTTTGGATCTGATGTTGCAATTCAGCTTTCATCTTTTCCGTCCAGTCGTGAATCGTTTCACTACCGTCGTACGGATATACGCCTGGAAACTCTTCCTGCAGTAGATGCAAGCTCTCTGCATCAAAATGAAAATGGAAGAAGTAGTTTGCTGTAAGCGATGGTTCTTGCAATCGTAAAAAATGATCATCAATTTGCTTTCTATTTCTATAGAAAGTAAAGATATTCACTTTACCGCTAGTAATTTGGTCAATTTGAATTTCGTGCTTCTCTATAATCACGTCTTGTCCACCTCGTTGTATACTATCTTTAGTATATATGTCTTTTGCAACAAAGTTAACCATTTTCGCGCGAAATTCATTTCCTTCATTATATTACCTGTACCTCCATATGCAATCAGAACAAATAAAAACAAAGTTGAAGGGGAGCGATCACATGTATTTCGGAAGCAAAGGTTGGTATGTAAAAGAACTTAAAAAATTAGGTATCCGTACTTATGAAGGTAAAAAACTAGAATCGTATCGTACGCATGTGTTATCTAGTTTACTTGAGAGAATGAAGAAGGCTTCGGCTTAATAGAAAAACACCTCCCGAATTCGCATACTAAGTATGCAAATTCAATGGAGGTGTTTTTATCAGTTTTCATAAAAGATTTTTTGCTTCCGCTGGAACGGATACGTTTTAATCTCAGCTGTATCTAAATTTTCATTGAATAAATGAATGGCTATAATTTGTCTACAATCGTAAGTATGGTAATAATATGTTCCAGACTCCATACACATTGCACTTGTATAGATAGTATTATCTAATATACCGTCTTCTGTTATTACTGCCCCCTTAGGAACCTCACAATTTGATAAGATATGAAAAATAGCCGATATCCCCTCTTCTTCGTTCTCTATACCTTGAATGTTTTGTTTGCCATATGCTGCCCGCACGAATCTTGATGGCGGGGTGAAATCTCCAGGAAGTCCCATCGATCCGGAACCTTGGCCAAAAGCACTTAATGGTACGTCTCCCCACTCGGTTGGTGCAAATGGCTGCGATTTAAGTCCAATATATTGTCTTAAATTTTGTAAATGCCAATTAAACTCCGGGCTATTAGTCATCACTCCTATTGGATTGTCATACATTTTTATTCCATCAGTTGTCGGCTCAAGTACAATACACTCTCCCCATTTATCTGCTAAAATCCAATGTAGTGGCGGAGTAATCCCTAAAACTGGTAATGGTACATCTATAAGGGAAATGTTATCAACAGATTTTTTTAACTCTTCAACAGAATTAAACTGCGTCAAGCTCCAAGCCACAAAATCAAATGGTGCTAAATTCGTTTTATGGTCATCTATGCTGTTACTATAAGTAGCGAATCCCGGGAAATAGAGAGTGGCACATGTCATACCAGCTTCATTTACTCCGTCCGCCATAATGACCCTTCCTTCATGATTAATTCCCATTCCGACAACAGCCTTTTTCGCTCGGATCGTTTCACCAGTTATATTTTTCCACTGATAACGCCGAGGAATGATTATTACTTCCTGATTCATATCTAATGTGAAATCCATTGTTCTCGCAAAAAGATGCTGGAAATTTTTTGTTTGTAACGTCAAACTAGTACACATGAAGAAATCCCCCCATTTTATAGTTATATACACATTTTATAAAATTCTGATAAATACGCAAATTAAAAAACCTATTTATCACTAACAAAATAACCACCTAAACCAAAAATGCTATAATAAACCCAATCAAACTAAGGGGGCAAATTACTTTGCTTGGAACATGCATTCAATTTCATAAGTTTGGCAATCCAAAAGACGTATTACAAGTTGAATATAAAAATATAGAACCACTGAAAGATAATGAAGTTTTCGTTCGTATGCTAGTTAGACCGATTAATCCATCTGACTTAATTCCAATAACGGGAGCGTACGCTCATAGAATTCCTTTACCTAACATACCTGGTTATGAAGGTGTTGGTATTGTAGAAGATGTAGGTGCGGGCGTTACGAGAGACCTTATCGGTAAACGTGTTTTACCGTTACGCGGAGAAGGTACTTGGCAGGAGTATGTGAAGACGTCAGCTGATTTTGTAGTCCCTATCCCTGATTCCATCGATGATTTTACAGCGGCACAAATGTATATTAACCCTCTTACGGCGTGGGTTACTTGTACAGAAACGTTAAACTTACAGAGTAATGACGTTTTATTAGTGAATGCTTGTGGATCTGCTATTGGACATCTATTTGCGCAGTTATCACAAATTTTAAACTTCCAATTCATTGCCGTTACAAAAAATAATAAGCATACAGAAGAATTACTGCGCCTAGGTGCTGCATATGTAATCGATACTTCCACTACCCCGCTTTATGAAACCGTTATGGAATTAACGAACGGGCTCGGCGCGGATGCTGCAATTGATTCTATCGGGGGACCGGATGGAAATGAATTAGCTTTCTCCTTACGTCCAAACGGGCATTTTTTAACGATCGGGCTTCTATCAGGAATACAAGTGAACTGGGCCGAGATTGTCACGAAAGCAAAAGTACACGCAAACATATTTCATTTACGACATTGGAATAATGAAGTGTCACCATATAAATGGCAAGAAACGTTTCGTCACTTAATTCGTTTAGTAGAAAATAAGCAATTACGTTTTATGAAAGTACATTCTACATATGACTTAGCGGATGTGAAAGCGGCAGTTGATGTTGTGCAGTCCGCTGAGAAAACGAAAGGGAAAGTGTTTTTGACGAGTTATTGAATGCAATTGAAGACTCTATTTTGATTGATTTTTTTATGCCTTATAAACCTAATTTTGATATCCCGGCTTCAACTACCTAAAAATAACATTGTCAACAGTACTTATATTGGTTATCATAAAAGCGAACATAACAGGAGATGAGCAGATGAATATGAACGAAAAGAAATCTTTTTCAAAAGTTTCTCGGCGGAAATTAGTCGATGAAGTATTGGAACGTCTACAAGAGAAAATCTTTTCTGGGAAGTATGAAGTTGGTGATCGCCTCCCTACAGAGCCGCAATTAATGGAAGAGTTAGGGGTAGGACGCTCAACGCTACGAGAAAGCATAAAAATATTAGTACATGCTGGCATATTAGAAGTTCGACAAGGACAAGGTACTCGTATTGTCTCACTTAATATAACGCAAGATTCATTTGAAAAACGACTACAAGCAGCTAATATAAATCATGTGTATGAAGCACGAAATATGTTAGATAAAGAAGTAGCGATGTTAGCGGCACAGCGCCGAAGCGACGAGGATCTTTTATACTTAAAAGGACATTTGAATAAAAGAAAAAATGCCCTTCAAGAAGGAAATTATGTAGCATACATAGATGCAGACATTCAGTTTCATCTAGCCATTGCAAAGGCGAGCAAAAACGAAGTTCTACTTGATTTGTATCAATCTTTCGTACCTGCCCTTCGTCACATTTTAAGCCAATTCATATTAAATACAGCGAACTATGAAGATAACTCTGACATTCATGAAAAGTTATTCCAAGCGATTTTAAAACAAAATACTGAAGAAGCACGAAAATACGCTGTTCAAAATTTGGAGCTGAAATAAGCTCCTTATCTATTACACAAAAACATCAGATGATATACTCAATAACATCTGATGTTTAAGAGAGGAGAAAATGAAATTGAAACATCAAGAACGAACTTATTTGTATATACTAGCGCTATTTTTTGTTTCTATTAATTTACGTATCGGAATTACATCTGTTTCACCTGTATTAGAAACAATCCGACAAGACTTAAATATAAGCAATTTTTCCGTTAGTTTTTTAACAGCTATTCCTGTTTTTTGTATGGGGACATTCGCCTTACTGACTGGGAAGGTAATTAAGAAATACGGGGCAGAAAAATCAATTATGGCTTGTCTTATTTTAATTGGCTTGGCAACATGTATGAGAGCTTTTACCTTTTCTATTTCCACATTATTCGCGAGCTCTTTATTTATCGGTATTGGAATTGCACTTGCAGGTCCGCTATTATCAGGTTTTATTAAAGAAAAATTCCCTACGAAAATCGGCTTAATGATTGGAATATATTCAGTAGGTATGGGTACTGGTGCTTCTTTAAGTTCAGGATTAACGATTCCTTTACAACATGTATTAAAAGGATCTTGGAATATGGCACTCGCTTTTTGGGGTGCACTAACTATTATCGCCATTATATTTTGGTATCCCATTATGAAACGAAAAAAGAAGACGAGCACACAAAATAAAAAGAATAATAAATTGCCTTTAAGAAATAAAAAAGCATGGTTATTTACAATCTTTTTCGGACTACAATCAGGAATCTTTTATTCCATTACGACTTGGCTTGCGCCAGCAAATCAAAGTATGGGTGTGAGTAGCGAGCAAGCGGGTACTCTTATAACTGTTTTTACAGTGATTCAAATGATATGTAGCTTTTTAATTCCAACATTAGCGGATATTTATAAAAACAGAGCACTTTGGTTATTAGGAAGTATATGCTTTGTACTCGTAGGTTTATCGCTTATGATTTACCCACTAACTACACCATGGACCCCTTCTATTTTACTAGGGATCGGGCTCGGCGGCGTATTTCCACTCGCTCTTATGCTGCCACTATATGAAACAAAAACTTCAGAAGATGCAAGTGCATGGACTGCTATGATGCAATCAGGAGGATATATTATGGGCGGATTCATTCCTGTCCTAGCTGGAATCGCTCGTGACTATTTTGATAGTTATACGCAAGTTTTTATTATAATGGCACTTTTAAGCTTAATTTTACTCCTATTAACTTTAGTCATGAACAAAAAGGAAGGAGAAGCAAAAAATCTTATCTCCGCTTAAACTAAAAAATGTTATTACATGGTATAATTTGGTTAAAATACGAAAGGAGCTTCTAATATGTGGTTCATTTCGGCAATCGCGCCCGTTTTAATAGTTGGTGGAATTGTAGTATTTGTAATAAAAAGAATGGAACGGAAATATAAAGAAGGAAAATTAGGTAAGAAAAAACCTCAAAAAGCTCAACTGTTATTAGATAGTTTAATACCTATAGGAATGCTTTTTGGCTGTATAATCGGTTTGATTTTCGGCATGTTTTTCCCAGATTTCTCACTGCTTTCCATTAGTTTAGGATCCGGAATAGGCTATTTATTTGGTTTTTTTGCCTATGAAATTTATAGCAAGACAGGAAACAATTTTTGTTAATCCAAAAGGAATAAGCGGGACAGTACATAGTAATCATATAAAATATGTAACTGTCCTTTATTTTTGCATCAATGTTATCAATTTTTCTTCCACATCCTATACGCCTTTTTTATTGATTTTTCTCCCCTCTTTCTTTCGCATATTCGCTTTTTTGTTTTTCTCGGCTCTATACCCAAAGTAAAGTATCGCACATGTAGTAATAGAACCTACAATGTATCCTAAAAAGCCTCCTAACCAAAACATAATATAAATTGCCCCCAATCCATTATAAATTTTATGTAACAGACATCTGTAAAACGTTCTCGGTACCTCCGTTTTTTATTACAGATTGGAAAATCCCCTTAACCATTCCATCTATGAACACTCTGTCTTCTCTATTTTGATTATTATCTATAAAGTTATTTATACCACTAATTCTTCCATTATCTCAAATAACAATTTTATTATAAAATTCGCACTTACGTTACATATATGTAGCATTACTGTTTCTTTTTCATTTAGCCCTTAAAACTGTTCTATAATTTGAACGAGTTCGCTCTTTTGTACGAAATACCATTTATGCTACTGGCACTTCTATTTTTCTAAGAAATACAATCCCATTCTTTTTACTTTTACAACTTAAAAACAAAAAACCCCCTCAAAGCATGAACTTCAAGGGGTGAGCCTGTTTTTTATTTACTTATATACGTACAGCTGTACCACTGACAGCTACCATTAACATTCCATCACGAACAACCTCGTAATCTACGTCAATACCAACGATAGCGTTCGCACCTTTTTGTATTGCAAGTTCTTTCATTTCGCCCATTGCGATATCACGAGCTTCTTTAAGCTTACTTTCATAAGAACCAGCACGACCACCGACAACATCACGAACAGAAGCGAATAAATCGCGGACAATGTTTGCACCCATAATAGCTTCACCATTTACAATATCAATATACTCAATAATCTCTTTACCTTGAATTCCAGAAGTTGTTGTTACAATCATGACTGACACTCTCCTAATAAGTTGTAGTTTTGATAAGCTTTCTTATGACTTTATTATGACACGGAAAAAGTATCTAATCTATTGAATTACCTTACAGGAATGTGACAGTTTTGTAATAATAAAACGCGCATTATGTTCCATTTTAATAAAGCGCTTTAATATTGGGATACATAAACGATTCTCTATTTTCTTTCCAATCTTTTTCTACTTCTTTAAAAGTTGGTCGTCCTAATTCTTTATTATTTTCATGTTTACTAAACCACTTTTTCACATACTGGTCTCCATTTTTATTTTGAACTGTACAAAGGAAGCTATTACTGCTATCCTTTAATATTTTTACAATCACGAAAAGGCACCTCTTCCCTTTTAAATAACATGATAGAACTTGATCTTTTACTATAAGCCCTTCCTCTCTTATAGTCATACGACTCCTCGGCCGCGCCAAAGTTGTAAGATCAAAAAAACGATATTCACTATGTTTATATTTTGCATAATTGATATGTGAAGTAAATATTATTTAAAGAAATCAGAGTTATAAGCATTATGCTTATCAAATATTTTATAAATTTCTAACTTATCATCTAATGTTGCATCTACTAAAATTAATATATTTCCATCGTAAATATATTCTTCATACTTTTTAGCATGTTCTTCTGGAATTCCTAATCCTATAAATGCTCCTATTAAACTTCCAGCTCCTCCGCCAATACCAGCTCCACCAATAGCTGCTGCGATTGGTCCTGCTGCTACAATTGGACCCATTCCAGAAATGGCAAGTATACCAAGGCCAGTTAATAAACCACCTAGTCCCCCTGCTACTCCTCCTGCTACAAGCCCTGTCGCTGAAAAGATATCTGCTTTATGTGCAGTTTCATTCTTAACTTTTTCACCCGATTTTTCTTCCAGGTGTTCAATTTCCTTTTGATCCTTCGCAATAGCTGAAATGTTATCTGCTGGGTATCCTTTATCATTTAATTCATTAATAACGAGTGCCGCATCATCAATTGTTCTAAAAACACCTACTATTTTTCTATCTACATTCATAACTATTAACCTCCTAAAGTTTTATATAATGTATCTTTATTTTTCTTCATTTCTGTATACACTAACCTTCTTATTAACATAACCATTTACGAAAAATGCGAATAGTAAAAGCACTACAAGTGAACTACTTAACAAGTAAATTAAATCAAATGTAATATCAATCATCATTTCATTCATGTATACCAGGCTCCTTTTTATTTAAAGTAAAAGTATATTTTGATAGACTAATCTACTAAACATAGACATCTTACAATTCATCTTCAGTCAATCTCTTTATAGTATATGTATACCCTTCCTAACTCTTTCTAAACGTAAAAAACTTTAATTATATTTTTCTTATTTATACGTTTAACATCTTCTAAAACGGGTATGTTTATATTGTTATGCTCACTATATGGAAAGGAATATTACGATGAACGCCATTCACTCTACTACTATTTCTTATAATGAAACACCTACAATAACTCAGATTCATCATTTTTATGCTTTAATGACAACATTTCAAGCTAATTTGTTTATAAGTAAACATGGAACAATGACATCAATCAAAAATTTAAGCACTCTAGTATCCTTTTTCCTTACTGTAAAAAAGAAAGATCTTGTATTATTTATTTTTGAAGGAATAGATGCAAAAAAAGCTTTAAGAACACTCTTTCCTTCTTAGAATGTTTGTTATCCTCTATTCCCCCGTTTACTACCTTTCATATATGTTTTTATATTTCAAAATGATTTCCTCTATGAAAAAAGAACCCCCTAATACAGTAGGGGGATTTCTAGTTTGGCCTTATGAAAACTGATATAATATATATTACGTTTTTTATTCTTTAAAATAGAAAACTTTTAATAATCTTGAAGGTAGGAATTTTTGATGAAATCGAAAGCAAAATTTAGTATTCGTTACAAAATTATGGCTGGTTATTTAGTTATCATTTTGTTCTTGCTTATTTCTTTCATTATGTTAAACAATGGGATTTCCAGTTTACAAAAATCTCGTAATTTTATTATTGATCACGATTTTAAAGTTCTTAATTTAACGAATCAAGTGGAGAAAGATTTACTAACAATTGAAAATAAAGCGAAAGGATTTATCACTTCTAATGATGCAAATTACGTTCAATCCCTTAACGCTGCAGAAAAGGATTACGAAAAACATTATCAAGATCTTTTTTCTTTATTAGAGGATAACCCCTCTCAGCAAGAAAAATTAAAACAGATTAACGAAAACATTACTAGTTGGATTAATAAAGAGATTCACCCACTCATTACAAATAATAATAGTAATAATGTACAAACAATCGACACGACTCAAATTCAGTCATTACAGTCGCAGCTAACTAACTTCCGTAGCACTGAGGAGCAACTAACGAAAAAAAGAGCTGCACAATTAGATATTGAAAATAATAAATTAGAGATTTGGTTATACAGTTTATTGTTCTTACTTTCTTGTATTTCCATTATCGTTTCACTCTATATTTCGAATTCCATTACAAAAACGATTAAAAATGTAATTCAAGCTATTAAATCCATTTCTTCCAAAGAAAAAATTACGGAAAGAATTCATGTAAACAGCCATGATGAAATAAAAGATCTAGCTCATACAACGAACCACTTACTAGACGAAATATCGAAAAGAGAGTGGTTGCAAACCGAGCTTGCAGAATTAATTTTAATGTATCAAGGTGTATCTTCTATTGAGATGTTAGGTAACAAAATTCTTAGTGGGGTTATACAAAAAACGCAAACTTCTTGCGGTGCATTTTATGTTCGTGAAGAAATTGAAGACACTGTCTACTATGTGAAGAAAGCTTCTTTCGCCGGTCAAGGTCCTGATGTTGGAAAACAGTCTATTAAAATGGGTGAAGGTTTCATTGGACAGTCTGCTTTAGAAAAGAAAAGTTTTATTCTCAGGGACATACCTGAAGAATTCCGTTACGTTACTACTGGATTATTAGAAATACGCCCTAAAAACCTACTAGTCATCCCTATCTTATTTGAGGATGAAGTAATTGCAGTAATGGAGTTAGTAAGTGTAACTGAGATTTCAGACTTGCATCAAGATTTAATTCAACAAACTGTTGATAATCTAGGTTTGACAATCCATAGCATTATGGGACGTATGCGAATTCAAACTCTTTTACATGAATCACAAGCAATGACAGAAGAGTTACAAGTTCAATCAGAAGAATTGCAAA
>NZ_JAKUFQ010000034.1:0-52276 GCF_022663475.1 Bacillus cereus group sp. BfR-BA-01382 | reverse complement strand
CTGCTTACATTGCATTCTCCTTCTTTATTTCGGCCGACCGCTACTACCGTGCCATCCGATTTAAGGCCAATAGTACGACGCCACCCTGCCGCAACCGCTACAATATTATGCCAATCGTTTACATCACATTGTTCATGCTTATTCCAACCCACTGCTATCGCAGTATTGTCACATGTAAGACCGATTGTGTGAGCATTACCTGTGTTCGTCGCCATATGAACATTGCCTGCTGCAACTGCTTCAATATCTCGCCAGCCACATACATTGCATTCTCCTTCTTTACTCCGGCCCACCGCTACTACCGTGCCATCCGATTTAAGACCAACAGTATGACCACGCCCCGCCGCTATCGTATCTTTTGGCCATCGCTTCAATTTTTCTTTCGGTAAAATGTAATCCATGTTTTACCTCCTTGCATATAAGCAACTGTATCATAATAGATATTTTTATCAAATTTCATTATAAATCTACATTTACAAAGAAAGCTTATTTTACTTCTTCAAAAAATAAAAACCTCCAGTTTAAATACTAGAGGTTTTCTCGTTATTTCTTCAAGCGGTCAATAAAATCGTTCAATTTATCTAGCGATTTCATATTCAGATTGCAAGCTACACCATCTTTGCAAATGTAGTTTCCCTTTTTAACGAAAGTTCCTGGTACATCACCTTTAATTTCAACTAAAAACATCCCTACTTCTTCATGCCCATGACATAATGAACAAATACTTTTTTTATTTAAACTTTGGAACGTTCCTTGCAGACCAACAAACTTATTTTTATCATTTTTCGCTATAATAAATTTCCTGCTTGATCCTTTGTCAATCCAGCTTAAATAAGATAATTCTTTCATATCCAGTTCTTCCATATCGGGAAGTTTTAGCTTTTTTGCTTTAGGAAATAATTTTTTTAATGTTTGTGCTGTAACTTCTTGAAACGGAATTACATACGGATTTATTTTCATTAAAAATGATTCTGCATCTTCTCTATTTTGAACTGTTAATACCGTATCAATTAACTCTTTCTGTTCATCGGTTAAATTCTCAAATACATGTATTATCTTTTCAATCGCAAGTGATTTTAACGCTTGAATTACACCTCTATCGTTTGCCGTTGCATGCCCGTTTGCTAAAATATAAGCTTGTGATTTTATAAAATTATATTGATCACTTCTAATAAACGCTTCCATCTTTATCACTCCATACAAATTGTTGATCTAGTTTTATTGTATACAATGATTACGTTTTTTGATATGTAAAAGATAACTTAGAAACAAACATTACATACATCACTTATTCTCTACCGCTGCATTTCCTGACAAAAGAAGCCATCATCTGTTTTCCATTCCGCATATAATACGTCTTCAAATTTAGTAATTCCTTTTTGCTTTATTTGTTTATAAAGCCACCCTTCATCAAATCCTGCTTCCCTCAAATTATCCTTAACTACTTTCCCATCACTAATTAATGAAATTGGTAAGTATACAGGCTTATGTTTTAAACTTAAATCATTTATAGTAGGAGATTCGTATTTACTTTTTTTCAGAACGCTTATGTTTCCATTAGGTTCCAATATCATATATTCAACTTCTCGGATTGAAAATATATCTTTTTGTTGCCTAAGCATTTGTTGTAATTGGTTTATATCCAAATGATTCGATTTTAATTGATCTCTGTCAATATATCCATTACGAATAATAATAGAAGGATATCCTTCAAAAAACCTTCTTGTCCCCCTATATTTTTGCGTTATCACTTCTATTGCGTAAATTAATACTGTCCATACTAGTACCGCATATAAAATGGACCAGACTTTCACTTCAGGGTCATATATCGTATTTCCAACCAATTCTCCGAGTACAATGGCAGAAATAAAATCAAAAGGTGTTAGCTGCGATATTTGTGTTTTCCCTAATATTTTAGTAGCAATTAATAAAACAAAAAAACCAACAAAAAGTTCTATCGTTATTTGTCCAAGATGATTCATATATGTTCACCTTTCTGCTTTTCACTCAAATGTTATGTATCCAATTTAGTAAAAAATGGCACATTGTCGCTATTATCATGTCCATTCACATCCAATAAATACAAAACAAAAAGAGTCTGATTCAAAGTAATATATGAATCAGACTCTTTTCCTCTTATTTAGAATACACAATCTTTTTAATCGTTTCCCCAGAAAGAAAATATTCTTCTGCAAGTTGATGAATAGCAATCCCACTTTTAAACGCTTCTTTAATTGCTTTATTTCTTTCATCTAGTTGTTTTCTTCCGCCAGATCGTGTACCCCATTTATAATGTTTCGTTTCTTGTTTCGGAATGTAAATTGTTTCACCTTGTATATACTTTTGAATTTCAGTAATTAAACTCTCTGGTAAAACAGCATTAGCTTTTACGTATTTCATTTCTGCTCGCCCCTTATTTTTTATGGTTCATTTCAATAAGGTGCAAAGCCAAATATAAAAAATGATACGAGCTCATATAGGCGATTGTATATTACTTGTCTACCTCACGCAAAGTATCGCCATTTCCATACTTGGCTTTGCATGAGACGTTGCAGTGTCTGGCAATTGAATTATAATCGCCATATAAACACCTCCTAATATACCTTTTGCATTTTATTATATGATAAAATCCCTCTCCTTGCATCTTCATACTTTTTCAGCAATAAATAATTAATTTTGATATAATACTTTTTATTGAATCAAAAATCATTGTGAGGTTACGTTATGAGGAAAAAAATTATCATTACAATCGTTACACTATTCTTTATTATCACGGCATTATTCGGAACATACAAATTGATGAACGCAAGAAGCTTTCAATTATTTGGAGATTTAACACAACGCGTAGAAACAAATGAAAAAGTGATCGCTTTAACTTTTGATGATGGCCCTACTAACAATGTAAAACAAATATTACCATTACTAGATAAATACAACGCTAAAGCTACTTTCTTTTTAATTGGAAATGAATTAGAGAAAAGTCTATCATTAGGAGAAGCTATCGCGCAATCTGGGCACCAGCTTGGAAACCATACATATTCTCATAAAAGAATGATTTTCAAAACACCTTCTTTTATTAAAGATGAAATAGAAAAAACGAATTCATTAATCCGCCAAACAGGATTTACAGACGAAATTGATTTTAGACCGCCTAACGGAAAAAAATTAATTGGACTACCCTATTATTTAAATAAAAATAATATTGAAACGATTATATGGGATCTTGAGCCCGATACTTTTTATAAATCTGCGGCTGATAAAATTAAATATGTTAATAAAAATGTAAAACCAGGTTCTATCATTTTACTGCATTCTATGTATGATGAGTCTGATGACAATTTAAAAACGATTGAAGGTATTTTAGATTCTTTATCTAAGAAGGGCTATCAGTTCGTAACAGTAAATGAATTGCAAAAAAGAGCAAAATAAAAAGAAAGGTAGCGTATCTTTGTATGATACGCCACCTTTCTTTTTATATAATGCCAAGTACATTTAAGAATACGATAATAATCGCAATTGGTGCGATAAAGCGAAGTAAGAATAACCATAATACGAATAGTTTATAACCTTTATTTTTACTTACACCTAGCTCTTTCATTAATACATCTTTCTTCATTTTTAAAGGAACAAAGATAGAAACTAATAATACACCAAGTGGCATTAAAACGTTACTTACTGCATAGTCCGCTAAATCAAAGACTGTCTTTCCGAAAATCTTCAGATCACTTAATATACCGAATGATAATGCTGATGGTACCCCAACAACGAAGATTAATAACCCTACGATTAAGGCCATTTTTTCACGTTTCCCTTTACCTTTTGATGTTAACGATGCAACACTAATTTCTAACATCGAAATTGCTGATGTAATCGTAGCGAAGAAGAATAGTAATAAGAAAACGATGAAGAATAATTTTCCGAATGCCATTTTACTGAAAATAGCTGGCAACACGATAAATAATAGTCCCGGCCCTTGAGATGGTTCCATTCCAAATGCGAACACAACTGGGAAAATTGCAAGTCCTGCAAGTAATGTAATAACAAGAGTTAAGGCTACGATAGAAAATGCTGAACGTGGTAAGCTTTCTTCTTTCGGTAAGTATGAGCTATACGTTACCATAACGGCTACCCCGACAGATAATGAGAAAAACGATTGCCCCATTGCGTATAATATAACTTCTGATGTTACATGTGAGAAATCAGGTTGTAAGAAGAAACGAACGCCTTCTCCAGCACCATCTAATGTAAGTGCACGAACGATTAATACAAAGAATAAAACGAATAGTGCTGGCATGAAATATTTATTTACTTTTTCAACACCATTTTGTACACCTTTACTTACGATGAAAATAGTAATAAGGATGAATAATAGCTGTGATCCAACTGCTAAATATGGATTGGAAATGATTTCACCAAACGTAGCTTCGTATGCTCCATTTCCTTCCCATAGTCTACCTGTAATTGCATTCCATAAATATAATAAAATCCAGCCTCCTACAACACTGTAGAAAGAAAGTAATATGAAACATGTTACAATTCCTAATTTACCTAACCAAGGCCATAACGTTTTAGGAGCAATCTCTCTATATGCATCGACAGCCTCTTTTTGTGTACTTCTTCCAATAACAAATTCAGCTAATAATAGCGGTAAACCAATTAATAATGTGAAACCGATGAAAATTAAGAAGAACGCTCCGCCTCCTCCAATGCCGGCCATATATGGGAATTTCCAAATCGCCCCAAGACCAATTGCCGAACCTGCTGCAGCTAATACGAAACCTAATTTCGATGTCCATTGCTGTGAATTCATTTGTTAATCTCCTCTCTATCTCTTTTTCTTTGTTACAATTCGGTATTTATATTGTTCTATCAATACTCTTTTCTAATACGTTCACTTCCTCCCTAATAAAAAAACGTCCCTACGTAAATACGTAGGGACGACAAAAATATCGCGGTACCACCCTAGTTGTGAAGAACACTAAGAAACCACCTAAATAAAAACGCCCCTACGCAAAAACGTAGGGACGATAAAATATCGCGGTACCACCCTAGTTATGAAGCCACACCAAAGTTAGGACCTAAATAAAAAACGTCCCTACGTAAATACGTAGGGACGATAAATATCGCGGTACCACCCTAGTTGTGAAAAAATCTTCACCACTTTATTTGATAACGGTATAAACTACCGTCTTTCATTTCCTCATAATGCGAGATTTATGAAAGATGCTCCAGGACGAACTTCATGAATAATCTATATACTGATTCACACCAACCATCAGCTCTCTGAAATAGGGAGATATTCACTACTATACCCTTTCATTGCCCAAATATTATTTTCCGAATTGATTACTATCATTTTTATCACACATTAAAAATAGTGTCAACTTATATTTTGAATTTTTATGTATTACAATCTATTTAAAAATTCGAAATATAAGTTTTAGTTTAGAAAACAAGTGGATTAGTACATAACGAATTCTAACAGGCAATAGAAAAAGAATTACGTATTATTGATACTTATTCAATAATACAAATCATCTAGAAACATAACCTGTCTCTCTGTATTCATTTTTTAAGAGTTTGATGGATACCAAGAAAATTTCGCATCACTATCCAGTGGTCTATTTTTCGTTTCTTCTTTAATTACACGAAACCATTCATTTAGAATTTGAGTTTTGGGCAATTGAGCAGCAAGGTTATCTTCCCAAATTATATGTGAAAACCAAGCTTTCGTTTCCCATTCAAACTGCAATTGCGCAAACGAAATTATAGGGTGATCAGCTTCATGAAATTGCTCATTTACTGCATTTGAAACTTCTGGAGCTTGCGGTAACAACTCGTTCTGAATTCTATTTCTTATCGTCTCATTTTCTAGCTGATCCCAGAAATACAATTGCCCATTTATTTGATAAAAAATATCAAATGAAGCCTCACCTTTCTTCAAATTCAATAATACGAAGGCACGTTCCACATCATTGTCAGCCGCCTTTACAGCATTAATAATTATATTTTGTGCCATTGATACCCAGTAACTAGTCGCTTCCTCTACCGGTGATTCAACATACAATTCTTCACTTAATTCATGAAGAGTGGCTTCTTGCTCATTTACTTTTTCAACTTTTTTAAAAAACCTATTAAAAAAACCCATAACTTCCCCCTTATTACTATTTTCTATTTCACAAAATAAAAAATAGATTTTTCTTGCTCATCCACATTTACTCCTGGCGCGTATGTATGAACTTGTTGCAATACTTCTTCTATTAGCAACTCTAACTCCTGCACACTATTTTCTGGACTCCCTATTAATGTATCTGCCATACGTTTATATAATTTTTCAGGTTTAATAGTCATTCGTTCCACATTATTAGGCATCCATTTAAACGCTGGATGATATACGTACATTTTATTCAAACCAAATAAAACACCAAATACATTCCTTTGTACTTCACAAATAACGTCATAAAGCATAAGCCAATCTTTCCGTTTTAAAAGCGCCTTTCGATTGTGCCAACGATTACTTAACCATAGATTTTCTGAAATCATCCGTTTTGCTAGTTCATCTGGATATGCCGCTACTCTATCTTTTAATTCATTCACTTTCCCTTCTCCATACAAACTAACACCATCATGAACAGATGATACAATACATTGTTTTTCATAACTTATATCATATTGATCCACCACATCCGAAATCACTTTCTCTACTGTCTCTGTTAAAAAGTTACTAATCTCTAATTTAATTCCCTCTTTCGTTAAATACGTTTCCGACCATTCTTCTTCCTCATACGGATGATACGATAATATTTTCCCATCAATATGATAAATAGGGGCCCTACGATCCTCATCTTCCGGCGGTGTTGACCATAAAATATGTAATTCTATATCTGAATGTTCATCTTCAAGTTTTCTAGCTACTGAACCCGCTAAAATAATAGCTTCCACTTTCGGATTTTTCCTATAAATCTCTGCCATCTCTATTGCTTTCTCTTTTAATCCCAATTCATTTCCTCCTAAAATTGCAGTAATCCCCTTACTTTTCATTTATCTATTTCGATTTTACAGCTTGCATTACCTTTTCAAATTCCTACTACATCATATTTCTATCCAATAGCGCTGAATAACTTCACCAGTACGAGAAGAAACTACTTCATTTTCTAACACACCGCCAACCTTTTGAATCGTTTTAGCAGAACCGATATTGGATTTATCGCAAGTTATTAACACTTTCTGTAATCCTAATTTTTGTGCTTCAGCTAATGCAAGTTGTAGTTGTTTCGTAGCGTAACCGTGGCGACGCTTATTTGGATGGACACTATATCCAATATGACCGCTTTCCCGTAATAATTCTGGATTTAATCTATGTCTAATATTCACAAAACCTATAAGTTCCCTTTTTTCAAAACTTAAAAACTGGCTAGATGGCACTCGATTAGCTAGTATATTTTCTCCTAGTTCTTGTTTACTCACTTTTTCAAACCATTCATCAAGAGAATCAAAGTTTTGTAAAGAACTACTTCCATGTGGTTGTTCCCCTGATTGTAAAAATGCCTGTCTATACGCCGTAATATGCTCACTATATTCATGGATTGGTTTTAATAGTTTCATTGTTCTTCTCCCCCTTCTTCATTCCATAAAACAAACACCTTAATAGCAGCTATTCACTATTAAGGTGTTTCTATCCTTTTTATTCAAATAACCCCATACTCAAATAACGTTCCCCTGTATCAGGCGCAATACATAAAACTTTTTTACCAGCGCCTAGACGTTTCGCTATCATGATTGCAGCGTAAACAGATGCTCCAGAAGACGGCCCAACTAATAATCCCTCTTGTCTAGCTAAGTTTCTCATTGTCGTTAAAGCCTCTTCGTCTGCAATTTGAATAATTTCGTTATACACTTCTATATTTAAGTTTTTCGGGATGAACCCTGGGCTTGTTCCTACTAGTTTATGAGGACCTGGTACACCACCTGATAAAACGGGAGATCCTTTCGGTTCCACTACTGCAATATATAAGTTTGGTAATTTCTCTTTTAACGTTTCACCAGTCCCTGTAATCGTTCCGCCTGTTCCTGCCGTTGCAACAAAGGCGTCAAGCTCTCCATCCATTTGTTCATAAATTTCAAGCGCAGTCGTATAGCGGTGAATATTCGGATTAGCTGGGTTTTCAAATTGTTGCGGAATAAAACTATTCGGTATTTGCTTTTGCAATTCTAACGCCTTCGCAATTGCTCCTGGCATTCTTTGTTCTGCTGGTGTTAAAACTACTTCTGCCCCGTATGCTTTTAATAAATTAATACGCTCTTTTGACATATTGTCTGGCATAATTAAAATCGCTTTATACCCTTTAGCTGCTGCATTCATCGCTAAACCAATCCCTGTATTCCCGCTTGTCGGTTCAATGATTGTATCTCCTGGTTTGATGAGACCATTTTCTTCTGCAACGTGAAGTAAATTATAAGCAGCACGGTCTTTCACACTGCGCGATGGATTAAACATTTCTAGTTTCACATACACATCTGCTGCGTCTTCCGGAATAAATTTAGATAATCGGACGACAGGTGTATCGCCTATTAATTCTGTTACGTTTTCACATAATTTCATAGCGCATCCCCTATTCTATCGTTTTCTTATCACTTGGCAGTAACCATGAAGTGAGTCCAATTAATGGTAGACAACTACATAATAGCATAATAAATTGCAGGCTATATATATCTGCTAATTTCCCAAGAACTACTGCACCTAATGCTCCAAGTCCAAACGCAAGACCTACGATTAATCCTGACACCATTCCCACTTTTCCAGGTACAAGCTCTTGTGCATATACAACAATTACACTAAAACTACTTGAACTAATAAAACCGATACATAAAAATAACGGTACGACCCACACAAGTGAGACATGTGGTAATAACAGTGCAAGTGGCGCTGAACCTAACATTGAAAATACGATGATATTTTTCTTACCAAATCGATCTGCTAACGGTCCTCCGAAGAAAGTTCCTAACACACCAGCAATCATAAATGCGAATACGAAATACTGGGCATTTTTTATAGATAAACCATAATGCTCTATTAAGTAAAATTGATAGAAATTCCCGATACCAGCACCGTACCAAGAACGTACAAAAGTAAGAAAAACAAGAAGTATAATAACGAATTTAATGTGTGTACTTACAATTGCATTTTCCGCCTCAAGCGCAGCCCTCTTCTTCCTTCTTACAGCGCCGGTTGCTAATTCATTTTTGTACCAATTCGATACGAAAATTAATAATACAATTCCTACTGCTGCAAATGCTGTAAAACCTAATGAACCAATTTGACCGAGTGGAACGAAAATTAGCGCTGTAAAAATAGGAGCTAAGGAATTCCCCGTGTTTCCCCCAACTTGATAAATCGCTTGCGCTAACCCTCGTTTTGCACCTGCCGCCATATACGCAACACGAGCGCCTTCTGGATGAAAAACTGCGGAACCTAAACCAATAAATAAAACAGAAATAATAACAATAATAAAGTTTGGTGCAAACGCGAGTCCAATCATTCCAAGCATGCTTGAAAACATACCGAGTGGTAATAAAAATGGTGATGGCTTCTTATCTGAATACATACCAAACACCGGTTGCATAATCGATGACGTCATATTTAAAGCAAACGCAATCCACCCTACTTGCATATAGGATAAATTCATCGTTTTTTCCAAAATAGGAAACAACGCCGGCACAACTGCTTGCATCGAATCATTTAAAAAATGCCCAAAGCTAATCGCAAATAAAATTCGATATATTGTCGGTGTTTCTACAGTTTTTTTGTGTGAAACTGCCTGCATATGTGAATCTCCCCTTTCTGTACAAATTATATATTTATTACAGTAGGTGTAATAAATTCTGACTTTTGAAACATTTCTATTCTATACTGCTTTCATTTCTTTTTCCAGAAATATAACTTAACTCCCGTCATTGGCTTGCATCCTTGTAACTTTCAGCGGTAAAACAGTACAAAAAAAGACAACCCAATCACATACTAGGTTGCCTCTTACATTAAATTGCAAAATGCTTATACTTCTCGTAATCACTCGTCTTACATTCTATTTCTAATTTGGTACCTTCGTTTTCGTAACTCGTAGATAAAACGTGTGCATGATTATTGAAATACGAAACTACCTGTCCTTGATCATATGGAATTAACATTTCACACTTCGTATACTCTTTATAGATGTGTGAGCGAATCATTTCTACAAGTTCTTCAATTCCAACATGTTTCTTCGCTGATAAATAAACGCGATTTTCTTGCACTTTCGGAATTTCAACATCTACCATATCTGATTTATTATAAGCATAGATCGTTGGAATATTTTCTACTCCAATTTTCTTTAACGTTTCATTTGTAATATCAATTAATTGTTCATAATTTGAATTTGCGTAATCTACGACGTGAATAAGTAGGTCTGCTTCCGCTACTTCTTCTAACGTTGAACGGAACGCCTTCACAAGATGATGTGGTAATTTACTTACAAATCCAACTGTATCTGTTAATAAGAATGATTTATTATCTGGCAAATCAATATTTCGTACAGATGTTTCTAACGTCGCGAATAACATATCTTTTTCAAGTACTTGTTTTTCTTCTGTACCATTATAAATTTCAAGCATTGCATTCATCGTCGTTGACTTTCCTGCATTCGTATAACCTACTAATGCTACAACAGGTATTTCATTTTTCTTACGTTGCTTTCGCTGCGTTTGACGCTGGGCAACGAGCGCTTCTAAATCTTTATTTAAAACTGAAATTTGTTCTTCAATTTTACGACGGTCTAACTCTAACTTCTTCTCACCGACACCTTTATTTTTCGTACCAACGCCGCCGCTCTGTCTTCCTAACGATTCACGAAGACCGATTAAACGAGGCATCATATACTGAAGATGGGCTACTTCTACTTGTAGCTGTGCTTCTTTCGTTTTCGCACGTTGCGCAAAAATATCTAAAATTAAAATGGTACGATCAATTACCTTACAATCTAAATCCTCTTCTAAATTTCGAATTTGTGAAGGAGATAATTCATCATTAAAGATGACCATATTCGCATCTATTTCTTGTACATACGCTGCTACTTCTTCAATCTTTCCTTTTCCGATATAATGCGATGGATTTACTCGTTGTAAATTTTGCGTTACTTGCCCAATTACCTCTACATCACAAGCTTCCGCAAGATTTGTTAACTCTTCCATCGAATATGCAAAATCATCTTCATTACCTACATTTACTCCAACTAAAACTGCTCTTTGTAATACTTCTTCCATATATTTATTCCTCCATTTCGATTACGTAAAATAAAAAACACAGGTCGCTGCCTGTGTTTTCGTAAACGGATAAGGGTTCATCAAAGAAATAGAAGAAAGCTGTGCTTTCATCCTATCTCATAGTAAAAAAAGTCCCAAAATCGTATACGTATCCACAATAAGTGTTCACCTATACAATCCCATTCTATTTATAAAGGCAAAACAAAAAGAGGGCGTATTCGTCCCTCCCTCTTTTTCACATATAAGCTTAATAAAGGGTTCCTTTAAAATAGGCAGACCAATCCCGTTCACTCTGTACACAGACAGAGCCTTTGAGCGCTATTCAATTATTGGCACAAAGTATTGAGACGTAATCTGATTAAGATCAAAGGAAGCCCCTCCGTTCATTTTAAGTTACATAAAGTGTAGCATAAGTAATTCGCTTTCACAAGGTTTAACAACCTATATCACACTAAAGAAAATCGTTATATTTTTACTTTAATCGTCATTTTTTGCGAATTTTTCTCACAATAAAAATAACAAAAGCAATTATCAATTTTAGAAACTTCTCGTATATTATTTTTACAACACTCGCTAAATTCCTTCATAGTAAGTTAAGTCGTTCAATACATCAAAAATCTATATTGACATTTTTATAACCTAATATTAGTATCAGGTTATAAAAATAAAAATTAGGAGATGTTCCTATGCATTCTAAATCTCGTATTACTGCAATTGGTACTTATGTTCCAAATCAAATATTGTCTAATAACGATTTAGAAAAGATGGTCCATACGAATGATGAATGGATTGTACAAAGAACAGGAATGAAGGAAAGAAGAATCGCTAGCGAAGAAGAATATTCCTCAAACTTAGCCATTAAAGCAATTAAAAATTTATGTACAACATATAAGAAAAACTTAGAAGATGTCGACTGTATCATTGTCGCTACTACTACTGCTGATTACGTTTTCCCTAGCGTTGCTTGCCAAATACAACAATACTTCAACATACCTCATACACTAGCTTTTGATTTAAATGCAACTTGTGCTGGTTTTACATATGGACTACACGTCGGTAATAGCTTAATCACTTCTGGATCACATGAAAAAGTACTTGTCGTAGCGACAGAGACATTATCTAAAGTTACTGATTATACCGATAGAACGACCTGTATTTTATTCGGTGATGGTGCTGGAGCTATTTTATTAGAAAGAGATGAAGACACCCCAAGCTTTATCGCTGCTCACATGGGAACAAACGGTGATGGCGGCATTCATCTATATAGAACAAACTTATCTACTACTATGAATGGCACACCACTGCAAACAAATGAAAAAATCGTTCAAAATGGAAGAGAAGTATATAAATGGGCAACACGTACAGTGCCAAAAGGCATAAAAGATTTAATACATACCGCAAATATGCCAGTAGATGATATAGACTGGTTCATACCCCACAGCGCTAACTTACGAATGATCGAATCTATTTGCGAAAAATCTCAAATTCCAATACAAAAAACATTAACGAGCGTGGAATATATGGGGAATACCTCTTCAGTCACCATTCCACTCGCTCTAGATTTAGCTATAAAAGAAGGGAAGTTAAATAATGGAGACACACTTTTACTATACGGATTCGGTGGTGGTCTTACACATTTAGGGCTTATTGTAGAGTGGAATTTAATTTAAGTGTATAAAAAGAGGCTCTAGTCAGTAACTAGAACCTCTTTTTCATTTAATTTCTTGCCCCTTTTCGAGACCATATCACAACAGGAATAAGTAATAACGCTAACACGCCTCCAGCCAATGACAATGCCGCATAACTTGAATTCGCTACTACCATACCTGACATCGCTCCACCAGAAGCTCCAGCTAGCGCAATACAAACATCTATTTTCCCTTGTGTTTTAGCACGTGTAGACGGTGTTGTGGAATCAACGATTTGTGCTGTACCACTTATCAATCCGAGGTTCCATCCTAGCCCAAGTAAAGAAAGAGCAACGATTAATAATAATAAAGAATCACTTGGCGCTATCGCAGCTATGACACCCGCTGCAAGTAAAATCACTCCACCAGCTATACTCATTGTAGTTCGGCCAATTTTATCAATTAACATTCCTGTAATGAGAGATGGAAGATACATTGCACCTACATGAAAACCTATCACAAGTCCTACTGCACTTAAACCGTGACCGTGGTGTCCCATATGAACTGGCGTCATCGTCATAATCGCAACCATCACTATTTGCGTAAGTATCATTACGATTGCTCCAACTGTAATACCTCGTTTATTTTCTTTCGCTTCTTCTGTTATTGGTTGCCCTTTATATGTATGTTCCTGTTTATATCTTTCTATTATGTTAGCAATAATTAACGGATCTGGACGAAGCATAACAAAAAGAACTAGACCCGCCAGTATAAATGCTGCTGCCGATAGTATGAACGGACCTGCAAGTTTAGGAACTCCAATTGAATGAGCAAAACTTCCCATTACCCCTACTAAATTTGGTCCTGCAACTGCACCGAAAGTCGTCATTACCATCGTAATACTAACAGCCGTTGCTCTCTGCTTCTTATCTGCTAAATCTGTACCTGCATAACGAGCTTGTAGATTCGTGGCTGTACCGGCACCATATATGAGTAAAGAAATAAGTAAAAGAATAATACTATTTGTTAAAGCTGCCATTACAACACCAATTGCTCCAAATCCACCTACTATAAACCCTGTTGCAAGACCTATCCGGCGTCCATATCGTTGCGAAAGCTTCCCTACTATGAAAGCTGCTAATGCCGATCCCAATGTAAACATAGCAGTTGGTAATCCTGCAAATGCATCTGTTCCAAGCATTTGCTGCGCAAGAAGTGCTCCCACTGTAATACCAGCAGCTAGTCCTGCACCGCCAAACATTTGTGAAATGCTGACGATTATTAACGTTCGTTTGTATAGTTTTTGTTGCTCTTCTTCTGTGTACACATGATTATCTATTAAAGCCCCTGCCTTATCTAGCAATTCCCCATCCTCCTTTTAAAATTAAGCCCTCTTGTTAATGTACTATGTATAACGTTACATATTCAATGGCATTTTCCATTCATCCCTTTCATTCTAAAAAACTTTCTAATCATACTCGACTTATCCCATGCTATATTAAAAATACTACTATTCACAATATGCAAGGAGGAAACAATGAAAAAAACAGGCTGCTATAGCCTGTTTTTCTTTACGCTTCTTCTACTAATCTTCCCCTTCTCTTTTTACTCAAAGCTTTCCCTTCCCAAAACAACAAACTTACGAAAGCACAAATTAAAATAATTGGCACACTTGCTTTATATAAATCTGTAAAACTCATAGCCATCTGATTCTTGGCATAATGATTCACATCATTTGAAAATGTGAGTACCTCTTTCTTTATACTTTCCTCTTGTTTTTCAACTTCTTTTGTCACTTGCCTCATAACTTCTTCTCTTTTTACATCTCTATATTCTACTGGAACTTCTCTTAATATTTCATCCGTCTTGTCGCGAATCAATTCTTCCTTTTTCTCTTTACTTAATCCTATTGTCATTGCATTTTGTTTCTTATTTATATTCGACTCTAAACTTTGATTCTCTATTTTCTCTTTAGTCATTTGTAAAATTTCAGTTTGCTCAGCACTATTCACATGAATATTACGCACCTTTTCTTCTGCATAACGATATACTTTTTCTTTATTTACAGTTAAATTGTGAGTTAAGTTAGAGACAAATATTGCAACCGCCAATACAATTCCAACTTGTCGTAACATTGATACAACACTTTGAGAAGCAGTTAACAGTTCTCCTTCAAACGAAGACGCACTTAAAACTGTAATTGGCCCCACTACTAAACCATATCCAACACCTAATATCATACACGGAATAATAATTTCTATATTTGTTGAATGAACATCAATCATTTGCAACCAATAGTAGGAAAGCCCCATAACAAGAAATCCTGACAAAATAATAGTTACTTTTCCGAGTTTTTTAATTAAAGTTGCTGCAACTGGTGAGACAAAAAATATCATTGCTGAAATAGGTGTCACTAAAAAAGCCGCTTCAATTTCCGTTCGACCTTGTAGTTTCGTCAAGAACGTTGGAAGCAATACAGTAACTCCAATTAAAAATAAATTACTTAATATAACAACGATCGACGCTCCGACAAACATTCGATCTTGAAATAACTTTAAATTCACCATTGGATTATGAATCTTTCGTTCTACTAAAACAAATAGAATAAGAGAAATAGTGCTAATTGCATAACAAGACAAAGCAATATTACTTTGCCATCCCCATGTATTACCTTTTACTAATATGAGAGTAAATGAAAAAATTGCTGTACTACTTAATAGTAGTCCTACCCAATCTATTTTTGAGATAATACGTTCTTCATTTTTTATTTGCAGCATAATGCAGCATAAAATGATTCCAAGAATACAAATTGGAACATTTACGAAGAACACCCATCTCCAACCGAAATTTTGTGTAATAATTCCACCTATCACTGGTCCCATAGCAGCTGACAATCCTTGTGTTACTCCTAAAATCGCAAGCGCAACATGCCTCTTAGCTAATGGCATAGCTGATACACCAATTACCATACTTGTTGGAAATAAAATCGCTGCCCCAATGCTTTGTATAAAACGAGAAAAAATAAGAAAATCACCTGTATTAGCAAAAGCGCAAAGTACCGATCCACCACCAAAAATCACCAGACCAAGAACATACATCTTTGCTTTTCCAAAGATATCAGCTATCCGCCCTAACGGAATGGCAAGTACTGCAATCGTCATTGTATAAACATTTAATACCCAAGACATCTTTTCTAATGAAGTATTTACACTCGATTGTATTGCTGGTAAAGCTATATTCATAATTGTCGTATCAATCATACAAAGAAAGATACCTAGACACATTAAAAAGACAATCTTAATACCCTTTGATTGTTCCATCTTTATATACCCCTTTATTTATTGTGAACGCGTTTTTCATTCTTCTGTTTTATTGTTTTCTTCCGCCTCTAACTCTTCTAATTTTTTCTTCAAAGTCTCTACTTGTGCACTATACGATGCAATACCTACATCTAGTGAAATTTCTTCGACGAAAGTAATACCTACTCTCCACTTTTCATATTTCAATCGAAGATCTGCAATGTACGCTTCTTTTCTTTCAATTTCATCTTTAATCCATTTTTTTATCGTCACATCATCACTATAGTTGCCAAAATACATTCTCATTAAAAAATCCGAACGTAAAACATCCTTCTCTACAGGCGTCTGCATATATTGATAAAACTCTTCACGTCCTTCATCTGTAATAAAGTACATTTTCTTATTCGGTTTCCCCTCTTGCATGACAACCTCTTTTTTTATTTTCCCCTCATTCTCCAATTGTCGTAACGTTGGATAAATCATTCCAAAACTTCCATCAAAAAAGTGGGTAAATACGTCTTCAAAAACAATTTTAATATCGTAACCAGACATTTCTTTTCCCATTAATAAACCTAAAACAACATCTCTTCCCTTCAAAGTAAAACCCCCACATATTATATAATCAATAATCATATTAACAATGTTAATATGATTATTGATTATATACCTTATTCTGTTAATTGTAAAATGTTTCTAAATAAAAAAGCCCCATAATTTGGTTTTACCAATTCACAGGGCCATTTTCTTATTTACTCCTTCACACCTACATCTTGCAAAACTTCAATATCCTCTTTCATTTCATAATAATAAGAAGGCAATTCTATACCATGTTCTAAGAAATAATCCTCTATGAATGAAATAATGATTTTTAACGTTTTCACACGGGCATACAATTTATCGTTACTTTCAATAATATGCCACTTCGCATTTGGCTTACTTGTTCTTTCAAACATGTCTTCCATCGCTTCAACATACTCATCCCATTTTTCACGATTACGCCAATCTTCATCTGTAATTTTCCATCTTTTCAAAGGATTTTTCTCTCTATCGTTAAATCTCTTTAACTGTTCCTCTTTACTTATATGGTAGAAGAACTTCCCTATTATGTAATGGTCATCTGTTAGTAGTTTTTCAAAATCATTAATCTCATCATATGCTCTCATCCACTCTTCCTTTGTAGCAAAACCTTCAACACGCTCAACTAACACACGACCGTACCATGAGCGATCAAAAATGGTAATTTGCCCGTACTGTGGAATTTTGCGCCAGAAACGTTGCAAATAATGGTAACGTTTTTCATGAGGTGCAGGCGCTCCAATTGGATCTACTTGGAACCCACGTGGGTCAAGATGTTCCGTCACCCGCTTAATTGCCCCACCTTTACCAGCCGCATCCCATCCTTCCATAACAAGCATAACCGCGATTTTTTCTTCTTTCAAAATTTGTTGTAATGCTAATAAGCGCCTTTGATATTTTTCGAGTTTCTTGTTGTACTTAGATTTTGATTCAATTTTTTTCGTTAAATCTACTTTAGCAAGATGTCCATTTTCCATAAAACAAATCCCCCTTGTTGTATGACAATGTTATTTTAACATATTTTTGGTAATTTTTTCATATCCTAAAAAGCTGTGTAGGAACATCTCTACACAGCTTCCTTCTCTAATTTCACATCTACAAGCACATTTAACTACATTAAAATAAATAATTTATACGGAACTCTTAGTATATTCTTTTTTTAAAACGTAAAAATAGCCCTTTTAAAAAGGGCAGTAATCTAAGTATAGAAAAAACAAATTTATTCTTTCTTACTACATACGTAATTATGCCAGCTATAAGAGTAGTGAATAAGATATTGATTCACTACTCACAATACTCACTTTACATTATATGGTATATTTACTCGTAAAAAGAAGATAATAACAAGTAAATCCATTAAAGAATGGGAGCTCTCAAAAAATGAAACGAAAAATATTAACTCTCTTTACGCTTATATGTTTAGCACTACCAATGCAAGCTAGTGCTTACACATTTCAGTCACTACCGATTGCGTCAAAGTCTAAACAATGGTATGTCGAAATTGATAAATCTCATAACTCAAACAAGCAAGCAATCCAGCCAAAGCAAGGTGTATTTGATACGTATAGTTTACTCGTAAAAAACATCGGTCATGATGTATCAAACGTATCTGTGGAAATACTTGATAACAATCCTACCTCTAAGGCTACCTTTAAACCTACTACACCTAATGAAAATATTTCTAAAAGTCATACAAGCTTTGAGTACATGGTATTCCCATTAGACTTTAATAGTCATAATTTTAAAGTTGTGATCACTTGGGAAGAAAAGAATTTCTCTTATAACGGCCATCCGGTAAATGAAGGTAAAAAAATGAAACAAACATTTGTATTTAGTGAAGAATAAGTCCTAATTTCTTTAGGGCTTATTCTTCTTTTTTGAAACCTGCTTGTATCGCTTCCGTCACTTCTTTTGTGATTTCTAATTTTGTTGCTTCGATACTAATTTTTTGCGCCAAATATGTATGGAAGGCTTTTCATTACAAAGTTGTTTTATTAATACTGGTTGATTATATGCTAGGTTATTTTCTATATAGGTCTAGCCCTCTTTTCCCATATAATCAATTAAATCGACGAATACTCGGTACAGACAATGCTATTCCAATTGTTAAAATTACTAAACTAGCTAGTGTTATAATAGTTATCTCGCCACCTATGACAGTAGCTAACCAGCATACAACTACATACCCTAATGGCAATAAAGCAAAAGAACCCAACATATCAAGACTTGCCACTCTTCCGAATGCTTCTTCTGGTACAAGTTCCTGTAAACTCGTTTCCCAAATGAGTCCAAATATCATCATGCCAAATCCTTCAATTGCCATTAAGAATATTAAAGCGGGTGCCCAAGAAATGAATGGCATAATTAATAAAGCAATACCACTCATTAAAACACCTCCATAAGCCAGTAATCCTCTCTTATGCCACCGCTCTTTCCCACCAAATATTAATGCAGCAATTACAGCCCCACCACCAGAAAAGGCCATGCCAAGTCCATACACGTAAGCTTCAAAATGATGATGAACATTAAATAACCACGGAATTGATACGACGATAATGCCGGCATAACAAATATTTATAAAAGAAAAAACTAAAATTGTAATCCACAGCCACGGATGACTTTTTAAAACTAATACACCTTCCATAAACTCTTGTTTGTAATTAAGCTTACTCTTTTCAATGGGTTTTACTTTTTCAAACTTAATTTCTTTTAAAAATAATAAACATAAAAATGATAATAAGTACGTTACTGCATCTAGTCCGAAACCTATCCCTGCAGACGCAACCGATACGATTAACCCACCAAGTGCTGGTCCAATTAATCGTATACCTTGATTACTCATTTGAGTGAGTGCGTTAGCTGCATTACGAATTTCAGGAACGAATACTTTCGCCCTTACAGCAGAATATGCTGGTTGGAATATCCCTTCCATAAGTCCGTATAAGGCAACGAGAATGTATAAAACTGTAATTGTTAATAAATCCATAAATATAAGCGATGCAAGTAATAGCATTAATATACAGCGGAGTATATCCGTAAATAACATTAATTTAACCCGATCAATTCGGTCTACAATTAAACCTGCAAACGGTAAAGCGAGAATATTAGGTAGCATGTACATTGCCATTGTCATTCCCATCACAACTGTTGAGCCAATTAATGAATACACAACAACTGGGAGTATGACCATAGTTATCGAACTACCTAAGGCCGAGAGTAATTGTCCAATCCATAAAAATTTAAAGTGTGGTGATACTTTAACCGGTAATAATAATTTACCAACATAACCTAAACTTTTCTCCTTTTGTATTTCTCCTTGCATGTCTCTTCCCTCTTTTCGAATGACTATAGAATTTATAATTTATAACTTAAAATTTATAATATTCAATTTATAATTATATAAGAAACAATTATGTTATGGTAAAATTATCAAAAAAATATAAAGGAGAATACATCATTATGCCTCTAAATTCACATAACATCGAACACCAGATCTATACAATGTGTATGATCCAACGTAACAATGAAGTTTTACTCATAAAACGCCCCAACCATCGAGGTTTCCCTGGCTACATCGCTCCTGGCGGCAAAGTAGATTTCCCCGAAAGTATCGTTCAAGCCGCTATAAGAGAAGTAAAAGAGGAAACTGGATTACTTGTTTCGAATTTAACTTTTAAAGGATTAGATGAATATGTAAATCCGAAAGGTAATGTTCGGTACATGGTATTTAACTACTGGACAGACTCATTTGAAGGTGAACTTCTTTTAAACCCTCCTGAGGGCGAATTATTATGGATACCAATCGATACAGCACTACATCTTCCTATGCAAGATTGGTTTAAAGAGAGATTCCCATTATTTTTTGAAACAGGCACTTTTGAAATTCAACGTGTTTGGGATAATGAGCTAAATAAACAAATTTCTATGACAATTACCCATACATAAAAAAGCTTGGAAACCTGTCCAAGCCTTTCTTACTTCTAAGTAATTTTTTCAATCTTATAATGAATATGTAAAAATTTAAGTCCAAATATCCACATGCTATGATGAGCTGTTAACATTTTATCCTTATCCTCTGTAATGACGAAAGTCTCTGCTAACGGTAAACGGATTGTTAAGAACTGAGTATGTAAATAAATACCCTCATCTCCCTGACCATTTTCTCTTAACTTACTAGTAATGATTAAATCATGACTATCATTATATATTTTCAAAATACCAGTCATATTCGAATAAGGTAAAGGTAAGGCGATATTCATATATGTCTCATTCTTATTTGTATGCTTTGAATAAAGAGCTACAAAAATAGATTCACCTGCTTCATTTTTCCTTAGCCAAGCCCTTACATTCTCTCTTCCATCTTTCTCATCTATTACATTAATGATAGAGCCATGCATCGTTTCCCAATTGCCGCCCATCCCTAAATGTATTTGTCCCACACGCTTACTCATTTTCTCATAACAAAATGCAAATGGGCGGAACCAACGAGCCCATTTAATATTTGATTGCAACTCATACTCTGTTGTATTTTCATAAAAACGAATAATACTTAAAGGTACCTTCGTCACGTCAAATGACTCACTATGAAAATCAGTTATTTGATCAACTAAACCGTTGTATTCCTTACTGCCTACTAAATTGCCGCTATATAAAAAAGCCTCACCAATTGCCACACTTCCTCTTAATTTACTCATTGGTTTCCCATAGTATTTATAATTCGGAACACTCTTTTCGATCATCCAGCCGACAAATGCCGGTAACGCTACTCCAATTCCATTGACAACACCATGAATCCAAACCATTTGAGCAATTGTAATCGTCATTACATGCTTCAAATTCCCGTATGAGTATATAAGTGAGAACATAATTGTAACCATGAGTGTACTAGACGAAACGATTAGTAGAATCTTTGCACTGATAGCATTAAATTTTGCTCTCCAAACGTAAAATCCATACCCATAAATCGCACATAAATATAGAAACACTGCAAAAAATTCAAATATTCTCGAGTATGTAATTCCTATTGCGACTGTCATAGGTGAAATCATGATGATAGACATAATAACATCATATACTTTACTTCTCTTTTCTCTTTTTCTCCCTATTAAACCAGCTGATAATGGCAATAGAAACGCCGAATAATGAAAATGTGCAGCTGTGAGTAAAACAATGTCAGAGCTAAACTGCATAATTGAAAGTTTTGCTACTGAAGCAAAAAACCAAAAACCACCTAAAAACAAATAAATAAACGCACTATCTATGGCGGTCTCTTCTAACGGCTTCCATCCTCTTTCTAGCAATCTACTTACACCAAATAACGCAACAATTCCTGTATATACAAACCAAACTAGCGCAAATACATAGTGATTTGTGACGAAAGCTAGCATTGCACAAATTGCTGCAATTGGATATAAAAACGATACGAATTTATAAAATAATAAATACGATCCATCTCTTTTTCTTTTATCAATAATACAAAGTGACATTGGTATAAATAATAAAACAGATAATAATATAATTGCTTCAACAGGATTTATATTCGACCGCTCACATAATAGAAAAACAACATAACCAGCAAGCCCAAATATTATATTTTTCATATCGTTTATTTCCTTTCCACAAATGTTCCCTTATATGAAAAAAGCGAGCCAATTAACGGGTTTCGTACTTGTACATGAATTCGAAAACACTGTAGTGTTGCATCATAACTTTCAACAATTTTTGCTTCACCATACAAGAATTTTGGCAACGGAATTTTTCTTCCAAACATATAAAACCATTGTTTCTTTGAAGCAATATGCATTGCCCCTAACTCATCGATATGAAAATGTAGTGTAGAAACGAGTAAATGTGGTTCGCCAAAATAATCTACAATTTCATTTTCGTTTTCATCCAATTGCATAACTGCGTTAAAATATCTTTTCTTATTATGAAAATAAAAAGTACGGTTCCACCTTACTAATTCTTGTCCATATTCATCTCGCTCAGCTATGTTTTGTATCGTAAATGGAATTTCCTCTCCTCGTTCCGAGAAAAACATTCGAAACTTCGATGCAATTTTCAATATAAATTTCACGAAAAAAGAGCCACCGTAAATTTCATCCATCTTTCCTTCCCCTGTAAAACTATTCTCTTCTGTAATGGCATAACGCTTCTGCAATTCAGGATGAAGATTTTTATAGGTATCCCCTAATAATCGTTCATACATATTAGCCATACACTTATCCCTTTCTCGCCCTCTTGCAATTTTTCGCGCTTGGTAAATCGAAACTATTTATATAACCGACAATTGATAACCCCATTAGAAGAACATTTAATGTAATCGGATTAAACGGCCCTGTAAAGCTTGCGATATTCGTAAATCCTGCCGCTAACGTTAAAACTAGTAATACAATAATATGCAGTATAAATAATTTTCGTTTTGTTAGTGGCAACAGCCATACGACACCGAAAATTATTTCTAACACCCCAATTATTTTAAGTATATATACACTACTTTCATTTGAACCAATTAATACAGAAAGCATCTTTACTTCTTCTGAATGAGTAAACAGTAGTTTCGGCACTATCCCTTGATATATCCATACAAAAGCAAATAAAAAGCATACGAGCCAATACGTCATTGTTCTTCTAATTAGTAACCTAGGATGAAGCCCCTTTTCTAACCATAATTTTAAGGCATCAAAACTCCAAGCGGTCGCCCAACCTAATAACGGACGAAAAATATAGGAATCTATTACATTTCCTATACGACCAAATCTTGTATCATAATCATATTGTGTCTCAAAATGGATGTATTCTTTATTCGGCGTATACTTCCAATAACCACGTCCTATTTGAATAAGAGATAATGTATTATCCGTCCAAAATTTTAAAGAGGAAATTCTTTCACCAGTTTCTTTTCTTATTTCACCTATTGATTCCCCTTCTCCAGCTATTTCAAGCCCAAATCCAATCTTTGTTTTATACAAAAACTTCTGTGGTTCTCCTTCTTTTTTCCCTAAATACGAAATTTCAGTAAAGCGAGCATCCCACTCTGTATGTATATCTGGTTCTTGCGTATATCTCCATAATTTTTCCATCGTCGTGTTCATTTTTGTCGCAACATAAATAGGCTGTTTCCTTTTCATTCTCCCACCTCCTATGCACTATAAGTTTAATGTACATGCAATGAATTTATTTTGCTACATTTTTCACAAACTTTTCTGTAAAAAGAAAGAATTTTTAAAATATATGTAAAACACTTGATTCCCCGAAAAATTTAAATTATTATAAAACAAATGTTACCAATAACTTCATAAATCAAACACTCTCGCCTAAAACGTGAGATAGAGGTTGCGATACTTATGAGTATTCTAATGGAGACACAGAGATGTCTATGAACTTAGATGAAAGGAAGTATTGCCGAAATTGATAAATTTCTCTGCATTTGTCAATTGGGGCTGTTTTCGAATAGAAACAGAACTGTCATATGTACAGACGTGTACGTATGAAGAGCTATCTACAAAAAAGAGATATCATTTTTTATGATATTCCTTTTTTGGCGGTTTTTTTATTAGCTCCGTTTTCTGTTTCCCTTTTCCTGTAACAGCACCATCCTCACTTATTTGAGATGGTGTTTTTTGTTTGTCTTTCTGGTAACTACAGGAGTATTGGGATTTATATATTTCCTAATCTATTCTTAAAAATAGACGAAAGAAGGAATTTGTAATGGAAACAATTGTTCAAAAATTTGGTGGCACTTCTGTCGGAAGCGTCGAACGCATTCAACATGTAGCAAATTTAATTATTGAAGAATATGAACGAGGTCATAGCATTGTCTCTGTCGTTTCAGCAATGGGAAAAAGCACAGATGAACTTGTCGCACTCGCTAACGCTATCACAGAAAATCCAAGTAAACGTGAAATGGATATGCTTCTATCTACAGGAGAACAAGTAACTATTTCATTATTAACAATGGCACTGCAAGCAAAAGGCTATCATGCAATTTCATTAACAGGGTGGCAAGCAGGTATTACGACAGAATCTGTACATAGTAGTGCACGGATTACTGACATTCATACAAATCGTATTCAATCTTATCTTGCTGAAGGCACGATTGTTATCGTAGCTGGTTTCCAAGGTATAAGTGTAGAAAATGAAATTACAACGCTTGGCCGTGGTGGTTCTGATACGACTGCTGTCGCACTAGCCGCTGCACTTAAAGCAAAAAAATGTGATATTTATACGGACGTGACAGGCGTATATACGACGGACCCACGAGTTGTAAAAGATGCTTACAAATTAGACGAAATTTCTTATGACGAAATGTTAGAGCTTGCTAATCTCGGTGCCGGCGTATTACACCCGCGCGCTGTTGAGTTTGCTAAAAATCATAACGTAGTTTTAGAAGTTCGCTCAAGTATGGAACAAGAAAACGGAACAATTGTAAAAGGAGAATGTAACATGGAACAACAATCAATCGTTAAAGGTATTGCATTTGAGGATAACATTACACGTGTCACAATTAAAGGATTAGAACAAGGCTCGCTTTCAACAGTTTTCTCTACATTAGCAGCAGCACACATTAATGTAGATATCATAATTCAAAGTATTACAAATGAAGGAACTGTACACCTCTCCTTCTCCATTCATTCGAATGATTTAAGAGAAACTTTAGAAGTTTTGGAACAAAATCAAGAAACTCTTCACTATGAATCTGTAGAACATGAAAATCACTTAGCAAAAGTATCAATCGTAGGATCTGGCATGGTATCTAACCCAGGTGTCGCTGCAAATATGTTCACTACTTTAAAAGAAGAAGATATTCATATTAAAATGGTAAGTACATCAGAAATTAAAGTGTCTGTCGTTATTGACCGCCTTCATTTAGTAACAGGCGTTGAGGCGCTGCATCAATCATTTATGGCGAAAATTGAGCCTTTCGTGCAAATGAGCTAATCTCATCTATTTAGTAATACTAAAAAAATCATATTAATGTATTACATTCCTATTAAATAAAAAGCTGTTCGTTAACACGATGCTATATGACATATTAAAAAACACCTTGTCACATTTTCCTATACTGTGACAAGGTATTTTTAACTGAAAGGAATTTGTAACTACTTAGTAGTATAATTATGAGGATAATTAAATAATAGACTTTTATACATAAGGAGATAAGACTATGGCAAAAAACAAATTACTACGAATGGACAATGTCAGCATCGTTGTAGAATCCCTTGATAACGCAATCTCTTTCTTTGAGGAGATTGGCTTGAATCTCGAAGGTCGAGCCAATGTCGAAGGTGAATGGGCTGGTCGCGTAACTGGACTCGGTTCTCAGTGCGTAGAGATCGCTATGATGGCCACTCCAGATGGCCACAGCCGAATTGAACTTTCGCGATTTCTCACCCCTCCTACTATAGCAGATCACCGAACAGCTCCTGTAAACGCCCTCGGTTATCTACGTGTCATGTTCACCGTTGAAGATATTGACGAAATGGTATCGAGACTCACTAAGCATGGTGCAGAGCTCGTTGGCGAAGTAGTTCAGTACGAGAACTCGTATCGTCTCTGCTACATTCGTGGAGTCGAAGGAATTTTAATCGGTTTGGCGGAAGAACTCGGTAATAAGTAAGCAAGTGACGTTTTGTAAAAAAGAGGGAATAGCTCTATATTTAAGCTATTCCCTCACTTCTATTAAAACAGATGAATGTTTTCTTTTTTACAAGCTGCACGTAAATCGTCAGGCCATACAGAAGATTGAACTTCACCGATATGTGCTTTACGTAAGAAGTACATGCACATTCTTGATTGTCCAATGCCACCGCCGATTGTTAATGGTAGTACGTCTTCTAATATACCTTTATGGAAATCATACTCACGTTTGAAGTCTTCACCAGTTTTCGTTAACTGCTCATCAAGTGATTTACTATCAACACGAATTCCCATTGATGATAATTCAAATGAAGATTGTAGTACTGGGTGCCAGAATAAAATATCACCGTTTAATTTCCAATCGTCATAATCAGCTGCGCGTCCGTCGTGCTTTTCACCTGAACGAAGTGCATCACCAATTCCAATAATAAAGACTGCACCGTGTTCTTTCGCAATTGCATGTTCACGATCTTTCGGTGTTAATTCTGGATATTTATCTTCTAGTTCTTGAGAAGTAATGAAAACAATCTCTTCTGGTAAATACTTTCCAAGGAACGGATATTTTTCAAATAAGTGATCTTCTAAATCTTTGAATATTCCATAAATTGTTTGTACTGTTTTTTGTAAGTAATCGACAGTACGCCATTCTTTTTGAACGATTTTTTCCCAATCCCATTGGTCAACGTAAATGGAATGCGTTGCATCAAGTTCTTCATCACGACGAATCGCGTTCATGTTTGTATATAAACCTTCACCAGCTTCGTATCCGTATTCATGTAATGCAAATCGTTTCCATTTCGCTAGTGAATGAACAATTTCTAATTCTTCTCCTGAATGTAACATATCAAATTCAATTGGGCGTTCTACACCGTTTAGGTGATCGTTTAATCCTGATTTTTTCGTTACGAATAATGGTGCAGATACGCGGAATAGTTCAAGGCGTTTTGCTAATTGGTCCTCGAAAAATGTTTTAACTTCCTTAATTGCGATTTGAGTCTCTCTTACTGTCATTAATGATTGATACATGGTGGTTTCCTCCTAAAATGTTTGGATGTTGTGAAAAGAAGCCAACAAAAAAAGCCCTTCTTTCCCAAAAAACTGGGACGAAAGGCTTTGGTTCCGCGGTACCACCCAAATTAGCAACAGAGGTTGCTCACTTATACAGTACGGAGATAAAATATCTCGATACTGTTCTTCTTGTAACGGCGAAGTTCCCGGCTAAGTCTACTTTCCTATAAAGGATTTCGGTTAGCAACTCCAGGAGGTTCTTCATAATAGGCTTCGTATCAGGCTCACACCACCCCTGACTCGCTTAAACTACGTCCTACTACTACTCGTCCTTTCATAGTCGTTTTGTTGTCACATCTCTGAAACATTTTATTAATGATTATTCTATACAAAAAATAAAGAAAGTCAACAAAAAGTTTTAAAATGTTTTTCAATTCTTTATTTTACGGCTTTATTGATTGTTGTTAATTTAACATCTTTACTTTTTCTGCCTCGTCAATCCAAAAAATGTTTCACTGATCGAAACTAACGTATACACAACAATTAATGTGATCGTTCGGAATATAGAATCCGCAGTATTTCTTATTATTTTCATTTTCTTTATAATTCCTTTCAGTTTACTTGCAATTTCATGATATACTATAGCATTCAAGCAGTTTATTTTTACTTAAAGTAATCATAGTCATTTATAAAGAGTATTTTCTAAATCATTGACTATTATCAAATAAGATTTTTATATAACGGAGTGATCATATGAGTAAAACGAAAGCAAAACCGAAAAAAGGTGTAGGACAAGGTACAGGAAGTAAAGGATGGAACCGTTGGCAATCAAGTGCAAAGAAAAAGGCAGCTGCCAAACCATACAAAAGTAAAGGTACAAAGAAGTAATTTAAATAACATTTGATTTCTTTACTTTGTACAAAACAAAATATAATTATTACAACAAAAAAGCTATGCCCTCATCAATTTGAAGGCATAGCTTTTTTATATTAAATCATTAAAATATCTCGAATTTCTTCCTCTGTGATTGAGGACAATTTCTCTTCTCCCGGCTCAATCACTTCAGCGATTAAATTTTTCTTACTTTCTTGCAGTTCATGCATTTTCTCCTCAATTGTTCCCTGAGCTACTAGCTTTATAACTTGCACTGTATTTTTTTGTCCCATTCGATACGCTCTATCGGCCGCTTGTTGTTCAACAGCTGGATTCCACCATAAATCATATAATATTACTGTATCTGCACCAGTTAAATTAAGTCCGGTACCACCAGCTTTTAAAGAAATGAGAAATAGCTCTCCTTCTCCTTCGTTAAACCGATCGCACAGCTCTACACGTTCCTGCGCTGGTGTACTCCCGTCTAAATAAAAGTATGGAATTGCTTGTCGATTTAACTCACGACCAATAATAGAAAGCATCTTCGTAAATTGAGAAAAAATTAATATTCTCTTCCCTGTACTTCTACATTCCTCTAGAATCTCTAACAGTTGTTCAAATTTAGCTGAACTTCCTTTGTAATCATCAACAAATAAAGCGGGATGACAACAAATTTGTCGCAATCTCGTTAAACCAGCTAAAATTCTAATTTTATTTTTACGTAACGTGTCTTTGTCTAAATGCTTCAACGTTTCTTCCCTTAACTTCGCTAAATAAGCAGCATAGAAACTCTTTTGATCGGGTAATAACTCCGATGATTGTAAGTGCTCTATTTTCTCTGGCAACTCATTTAATACGTCCCCTTTTAACCGTCTTAATACGAATGGTTTCACTCGCTTCGCTATATCTTCACGCCTTAAATCACCGAACTCTTTTCTTCCTGGTAATAATTCCGGGAAAACGACATGGAAGATAGACCATAGCTCTTCTAATGAATTTTCTACAGGTGTCCCCGTTAGTCCGAAACGGTATTCAGCTTGAATTGTTTTCACAGCTCTTGCCGTTTGTGTTGTAGGGTTTTTAAACGCCTGTGCTTCATCAAGAAATAGTGTATGAAATGGTCTTGCATATAATCTTATATCTCTTCTCAGTAATGGATATGACGTAATTATGACATCAAATTCCGCTATATCTTTCAAAATCTTCCGGCGCTCTGCTTGGTTTCCATCTGCAATAACCGCTCTAATATGCGGGGCGAATTTTTTCAATTCACTAAACCAATTATAAACAAGAGATGATGGTGAAACGACTAATATAGGCAGCTTCTTTTCTCGAATCTCAGGCAAAACAGAATCTATAAAAGCAATGCTTTGCAACGTTTTTCCAAGTCCCATATCATCTGCCAAAATACCGCCAAAACGGTAATAAGCAAGTGTTTTCATCCATTCGAACCCATATACTTGATACTTTCTCATTTCTGCATTTAAAGTATTTGGCACAGCAAACTTTAATTTTTTCGGATTTTGAATGTTTTCTACTAACTCTTGAACAGAATCATCCACACTTAAAACATTGCCTTCATGAAGTCCATTCATCCATTTTACACTCCGAATAAGCGGAACATTTACCTCTTCTCCATGTAAAAATTCTTTCCGAATACCTGATTCTTTTATAAACTGATTAATTTCATTAAACTCTTTACTCTCTAGCGATAAAAAAGAACCGTTCGCCAATCGATAATATTTACGTTTCTCTTCAAGAGCCGCTAATACACCTTTAATTTCTGCTTCTGGTATTCCTTTTATATCAAAACGAAATGACAACCAATCAATTCTTTCTTTTCTTCTCACTCTAATAAGAGGAACTACATCCCCTTTACTAATTCGCAATTTAATTGCTGTCGTCGCATAAATATCAACTAAACCTTTTAATGTTGGCACGACGTGATATAAAAAGTTATACTCAGCTTCTTCATTATGCATAAAGTAACCGCCTTCTGTTTTTGCAAAGGCACTTTCACTCATAATGTCTAAAATCTCTTTTTCCTTTTTCTCATCACGATTAAAAACAGACGGCTGTCCATCCTCTTCTAGCGGATTAATCATGACGTTCCCATAGTGAAATTCAAGACCTGCTAATAAGCGATTTTTCACGCGGTCTAAATACAATTTCGCTTTTAGCGAAGGTGTTTCAACACGATCCGATATTACTTCATCAATGTGTACAGTTCCGAGCTTCATTAATCCTGGTACAACTTTCCCGACGAAATGTTCCATCTTACTTTCTGGAATATAAAACTGATTACTATTTGAGCGACTTATCATCTTTTGTAATTCAATAAGTCGCATACAATCTTCAATGTGTAAGTGATATAATTTCCCATCGTAAAGTGCATTGTTATACATATCCATAACTCGTACACGATTTAGACCATCTATATGAAGTGTAAATCCGCCATTATTTCCCTTTGTAAATTCAAAGTGTAACGGCAACAAACCTTTTGAAACTTGTAATCCCTGAAACAGTTGTTCATTTTGTTTCAGCTGTACATATTCAACTTTAGAAAGTGAAGAGAGCATATCTTTCCATGAAGCTGGTGGTATGAATATCATACTTTCATCTTGTTTCGCATGTACTTCTAGCGCATCCTCATACATTTTTTCGTTATGATACATTTTAATGAGCTGCTGGATAATCGCATCCGTTTCTTGTTTAAAACTATGTACATCTGGCGTATATGTAAATTCATTTGAACAATGAAAAGACTCTCTTTTCTCCACCTTAGAAAGAAATTCTCTAATATGATTTATGAAATACACTTTGGCAAGTTTCAATTGAATTCCAAGTAGAGCCCCACCACTTCTCGTAGCTACTGGTGTACATATAAACTCAACATCTAATATTTCGCGTGTATCAAAACGGTGTTGTTTACTTTTTGGCCTCAGTGGTTTGTCCGCAAACAGCTGAAACATACCACTTGTCAATTGATCGTTTCTGTTACTAGTGGAGCTCATTCCACCTGTTTGTTGATTATAGTTTATTTGTATTAATACTGCTGCAACATGTTGACAATACGTTTGAAAAGACGATAATGAAGGACAACTACATTTTGCAACAACATCACCCTTTTTAGCTTTTTCTACTGTAACATGGAAATCCTCGTTCCCTTTTACTGTAGCCTCGCAAATTTCTTTATTTTTATCATAATGATTTATTATCACTTTATTTGATTTATAATAGGCTTCACCTCTTTTATATGAGGTCTCTCCGCACACTTCTTTAATAATCGATTTATTCAATGTGAAACTCATCGCTTTGACACTTCCTTAATATAAAACCATTTTCTCTTACTTAACATTTTACATGCTCCACGAGAAAATATAAAATGTTGATTTAACAAAAAAGATGCTTATTTATAAGCATCTTCTTCACTCTATTTCCATCAACCTCTTCGCCTCAAAATACAACACTTGAATAAACTTCTTTGTATTAATTCGCGTATGACCAGAAGATGCAAGTTCATCTTTCGTCATTTCTGTCATCCGTTTTCTAACTACAGTGAAATCGAAAAATTTTGGAGCATAGCTTTCAAATTTTGGATTTGAAAAGTCTGTTAGTCCTAAAGAAGCCAAATGATTTAACGACTGATAAATAGCTCGACGTACTCTTTGTTCAGACGCTTTTTTCTCTTTATCAATATCCGCCTCTAAAGCTATATCCCCTAATTTCCTTATCGTAATATGATGAAAAATTTCTTTTAACGCAGGAAAGCCAAAGTCAAATGTCTGTGCCTTTTCTTGACCATATAAATATTCCAGCATACTAAGTAAATCTTTACTTCCATTCTCTCCCGCAATACCGAGTTCTGATAGTAAAAAGCGCCCTAAATCCCCTATCTTTTTTCCTTCTTGTACTGGTTCAGTACGCAATTGCGGTTTTTCCCACTGAAACACGTTATTCAATGATTTTTGAATATCATGTATAGAACGCTCCAATCTAATACGCTCTATCACTTTGCGTACAACAGATACAACTTCGATTTTATTTAATGGTTTTGTAATATAATATTCTACACCAAATGTATATGCCTCACCTATAAGCTGCTTCGATTCCACCTGAGAAATCATAATAATTTTCCCCGTGAAAGTTGACGCAATGTGACGAACCGTTTCAATTCCGTCCCTCATCGGCATCAACAAATCAATAAATAAAATATCTATTTTTTTAAAATTTAGTTGATCCGCTTCAATAAAAGCTCCGTCATCCGCCTCACCAATTACTTCTCCAAGATCTCCATCTTCAATAATTTGCGACAGCATTGAACGGAAAACTTCATCATCGTCTACGATATAATAAAACAAATCTATTCCCCTTCCCGCTTTAAACTGCACTCCGGTAAACAAACGATAAACTTACACCCTTTTCCGGTTTCATTGTCTTCTAATCTTACTTCTCCGCCTAGCTCTGTTACCATTTCATGTATGTAAGAAAGTCCAATGCCTGTTGACGGTGTTCCTGTTTGATCATACTTGGAAGTAAACCCGGGCTTAAATACTAATTTTTTATACTTTTGTGCAATACCAGGGCCATCGTCAATTACTTCAAATATTACATGTTGCTCTCGTTTATATAAATCAATATGAATGAGACCTCTATCTTCAATTGCTTCCACTGCATTGGCAACTAAGTTATTAAAGATTGATAGCACTGTATACACGTGATATGCAGCGTGTTCACCTTCTATATATTTAGCAAAACGTATATCTTTCTCTAGCATTCCAGCGTACTTTTCATTTATTCTTACAATCATTTCTGTAAGCTCATGTCCTTCTACATACTCAGCTACATTTTTATCTAATAACAGTTTAGATAATCCCGCAAAAATTCTTTGATTATCCTTTTTTATTTCGTGCACTTCTCCTGCTATTTTCAATGCTGTTTTACTACTTGAATCAGCGCTTACTTGTAAATTTCGATATAGTTGATATGCTTCTTGTGTAATTAACTCTGCATTTTGTAATGTCTTTTTCAAATGAACAGATTCCACATATAAATTAGAAAGATGCATTAACATGTTTTCATTTTCTTTTCGAACTTGCGATTCTTTTAATTTCGTTTCATATAAATTCATCATATTTAAAAAACCAAGTGCAAAGAAACTACGAAAAATAGCAATAATAATAAGTTTATTTACTTCAGAAATCGTTATTGTTGTACCGAGTACTAACATGTGATAGAACGCAAGTTCTGACATACTTGCAACAATTTCAATTGAAATGCCAAGGCATCCAATAATGATTGGTTTCTGATGGAACTTATTTACCCTGCAAAGCGAAAAAAGACTGCCATAAATAAAATAATAGAAGAACACAGGATAACGCAAATAAAATGATTCTGTCATATGAAATGAACCTTGCATGATCCAGTCAAGACATACTCGGAATAAGACTACAGATATACCAACAAGAATACCTGCAACTCCTGCTGGTACTCTTCTTAAAAATAATAATAAAAAGAAAAATAGCGGTGTACCGAAGCTAACTCGAAACGTATCATTAAAGGGATGAAAGTTCAGCTCCCCAGCAATAGGAACAACGACCATTAATATAATTAAAAGGGACATATCTTTCTTCCATAATTGATTCCAATTCAAAGGTGCCACTTCCTATACTTTTTTTCAGTAGTAAAGCGAAAGCCCGCTTATTGTTATAAACGGGCTTTTTTTCTATATTCTAACCTTTTCTACCGCTTTTATTTGGCGGTACTCCGGCTCCCATATTGCTTCTTTCACTGCCATCTTAATATCGTTATCACTTAAGTTCACTCTTGCAACACCTTCTGCAACTGCAACTTTAGCTACTTCAATTGCAACCATTTCTGAGATATTACGTAATTCTTCGACCTCTGGTAAAATAGGTGCTCCTGGCTGACTTGTATCTACCATACTTGCAACTGCTTCAGCAGCTGCTGCGAACATTCCATCCGTCATAACACTTGCACGTACTACAATTGTTCCAAGACCAAGCCCTGGGAAAATAAGTGCATTATTTGATTGTCCAATCACATACGTTACACCGTTATATGTAACTGGTTCAAATGGACTTCCTGTTGCAACTAATGCTCTTCCTTCTGTCCACTCGATTACATCTGCTGGCTTTGCTTCAGCAAGCGGTGTTGGATTCGACATTGGTAAAATGATTGGTCTTTCTACGTGAGAAGCCATTTCTTTAATAATTTCCTCTTTAAATGCGCCCGCAACAGTAGATGTACCAATTAAAATTGTCGGTTTTACATGTTTCACAACTTCAGCAAGTCCGATCATATCATTTTGCTTCCACTCACTTACTTCCGCTTCTTTTCTTGCGTACGGAATTTGGAAATCAAGAAGGTCTTCCATATTATCTGTAACTAATCCGTTACGATCAATACACCAGAAACGCTTATATGATTCTTCTTCAGATACGCCTACGCGGACCATCGCATCTCTAACTTGATCTGCGATACCGATTCCAGCCGTACCAGCACCAAATACAACAACGCGGTGTTCACTTAATGGTACACCAGAAGCTTTCACTGCCGATAACACAGCAGCAAGTGAAACTGCACCTGTACCTTGAATATCATCATTAAATGTACAAATATCATGACGATATTTATCTAAAATTTTTCGTGCATTTCGAGAACTAAAGTCTTCCCAATGTAAAAGTGCTTTCGGGAATTGTTTATTCACTGCTTGTACAAATGTATCAATAAATTCATCGTAAGCTTCACCAGTTATACGAGGGTGACGATTTCCAATATAAAATGGATTGTTTAATAGTTCCTCACGATTTGTACCCACATCTAAAATTACCGGTAATACACGGCTAGGATCGATACCAACTGCGGCCGTATAAACAGCTAATTTCCCGATTGCGATGTTTATACCACCAACACCCCAGTCACCAATTCCAAGTATGCCTTCTCCATCTGTTACAACGACTAAATCAATGTTTTCAGCTGTTGCACCGATATTGGCGAATGCTTCTTCGATACCCGACGGATCGTTAATTGATAAATACACACCACGCGGTTTACGGTATTCATGACTATACCTTTGAATTGCTACACCGACTGTTGGTGTATATACAATTGGTAACATTTCACGTAAGTGATTTGTTAATATACGATAAAATAATACTTCATTTCGATCATGTAACGCTGTTAAATATACGTTCTTTAATAAATCATCCGGCTGAGAACAGAATTGTTCATATGCTCGGCGTGCTTGTTCTTCTAATGTTAAAACTGCTGGCGGTAATAACCCTTTTAAACCTAATTCTTCTCTCTCTTCTTGCGTGAAAGCGACCCCTTTATTTAAAAGTGGTGTCGATAATACTTCTACTCCTCTTAATGTCGTTTCTAATGAACCATTAGAAGCTACTGTAAACTTACTCATAACATCCCTACCTCTATTCATATATAGCATTTCTATATTGTAAACAAAAAAGAGGGGATTGTCCCCCCTCTTCTTTTAATTTTTCTTTAAAAGAGTTGCTCCTGCAATCCCTGGGTGCGTCATTTCGAATGGATCTAGAATTAACTCTAAGTCTTCTTGTGACAGTACACCGTTTTTCACACAAAGTTCTCGAACGGATTGACCTGTTGCAATTGCTTCTTTCGCAACGCGAGCTGCTGCTTCATAACCGATATGAGGGTTCACGGCTGTAATAATTCCTACACTCTTCTCAACATACTCTTTTAAGCGATCTTCATTCGCTTCAATTCCTTTTAAGCAATTATCTGTAAAGGCACGGAAACCGTTATTCATAATGCTAATAGATTGAAGTAAGTTGAAAACAAGTACTGGTTCCATAACGTTTAATTCTAACTGTCCTGCTTCTGAAGCAAGGCAAATTGTATGGTCGTTACCAATTACTTGGAACGCAATTTGATTAATTACTTCTGGCATAACAGGGTTTACTTTCCCTGGCATAATAGATGAACCTGGTTGACGAGCAGGCAACATAATTTCCGCTAAGCCAACACGTGGACCTGATGCCATTAAGCGAAGGTCATTCGCAATTTTAGACATATTCATCATACATACTTTCAGTGCTGCTGATACTTCTGTGTATGCATCCGTATTTTGCGTTGCATCTACTAAGTCTTCTGCACCAACAAGTGGCAGTTCACTAATTGTAGCTAAATGTTTTACAACTGCTTCAATATATTCTGGATCTGCATTTAAGCCTGTACCAACTGCAGTTGCTCCCATATTTACTTCATATAGATGTTGACGTGATTGCTTGATACGTTTCATATCACGTTCAAGTACGCGAGAATACGCTTTAAATTCTTGTCCAAGACGAATTGGCACAGCGTCTTGTAAATGTGTACGACCCATTTTAATAACATGATTGAACTGCTCTGCTTTTAATTCAAATACATCGTGCATATAACCCATCGTTTGTAATAAGCCTTCTAATGCATTTAATGTTGCAATATGAATCGCCGTTGGGAATGCATCGTTTGTTGATTGCGCCATGTTTACATGACTATTTGGACTAATATAATGATAGTCTCCCTTTTCCATTCCTAATAATTCAAGAGCACGATTGGCCATGACTTCATTTGCATTCATATTCATTGAAGTACCTGCTCCGCCTTGGATTGGATCTACGATGAAATGATCATGCCATTTTCCATCAAGAATTTCTTGAGCGGCTTCTGCGATCGCGCCGCCCTTGTTCAATTCCAATCTTCCTACATCTGTATTAGCAAGCGCTGCAGCCTTTTTTACAATTGCGAATGCTTTAATTAAGCCTTCATGGATTTTGTATCCTGTAATTGGGAAGTTTTCTACTGCACGCATTGTTTGTACGCCGTAGTATGCATAGTTTGGCACTTCTTTTTCACCTAAAAAATCTTTTTCAATTCGAACACCATTTTTAACTTCAGTTAATGTTGCCATGATTATTCACTCCTTAACGATTTCTTATGCTGCTTTTGTTTCTTTGACTGTTTCTACATATTGTTTTGCTTTCTCATTATCGAATTCGCCTTCCCACTTCGACATAACAATGGCCGCTAATGCATTTCCTAATACATTGACAGATGAGCGAATCATATCTAAAATGCGGTCAATTCCCGCAATTAACGCGATACCTTCTAGTGGTAACCCCATTGAACCTAACGTTGCTAATACAACAACGAACGATGCACCTGGAACTCCCGCCATACCTTTGGATGTTAACATGAGAACGAATAATAACGTTATTTGCTCCGTTAATGACATGTGCACACCGTACATTTGTGCAACAAACAATGCCGCTAACGCTTGATAAATAGCCGATCCAGTCAAGTTAAATGTATAACCTGTCGGAATTACGAAAGAGGCAACTGCCTTTGGACAACCGAACTCTTCCATTTTTCTCATTATATTAGGTAAAACAGCTTCTGAACTTGCTGTCGTAAACGAAAGAATCAGTTCTTCTTTTAAAATTTTCATTAATGTAAAAATGTTTACGCCAACCATTCGTGCATTAATACCTAATACAATCACAACGAATAGTATAACAGTTACGTATACAGCTAGCACTAGTTTTCCTAGCGGAAGTAATGTCGCTACACCAAATTTTGCAACCGTAACGGCAATTAATGCGAATACACCAAATGGTGCAAATTTCATCACTTGATTTGTAACCCAAAACATGGCTTCGAGTACGCCTTCAAAAAAGTTAAAGACAGGCTTTCCTTTTTCCCCAATTGCCGCAACTCCTAAGCCGAATAATACTGAGAAGAATATAATCGGTAATAGGTCACCTTGTGCAATCGATTCAAATACGTTTTTCGGTACAATGTGAACAATTGTCTCAGCAAAACCTTTCTTCTCGGTTGCATCTGCAGTTTGTTTATAAGAAGAAATATCACTTTGCTGTAAATTACTCATATCAACACCAGTACCTGGTTGGAATATATTCGCTGCAAGTAATCCCATTAAAATAGCAATTGTCGTAATAATTTCGAAATAAAGAATTGTCTTACCGCCCAGTTTCCCAAGCTTTTTCATATCTCCTACACCAGCTACTGCAACAATTAATGCTGAAATAACAATTGGTACTACAATCATCTTAATTAAGTGAATAAATATATCTCCAATTGGTGTGATATAAGAAATCGCCGTTTTATTGCCATAAAAGACTGCCCCTACTACAATCCCTAAAACAAGCGCTACAAAAATTTGTGTTGCCAATCCGAATTTTTTCATTTATGTTCATCCCCTTCATGCGAACGCTTTCAATTTGAATTTATAAAAGCTACTTACACATCTTATAAGCGAACCTACAAAATCATACAAAAACCTACAAGTTCGTCACAAAAAATTCAAATATTTTTCTTCTTTTTTTCATTGACACCATTTTGTTAAAAAACGATAAAATAAACTTGATAAGTAATCAGATTGTTTCGTATAATCAAAAAGATATATACTTAAAAAAAATCGAAATGAAAAGGAGTGGATGTTATGAGAAACTATACAAAGAAATTCGTCCTATCTTCTTCTTTTCTTTTTCATTTTCTTAAAAAGGAACAAAGGCATTCGCCTTTGTTCCTTTTTTATTGCGATCTATATAGGGGGAATAGTTATGAGACCATATAAACGTGTCTTAATTAAATTAAGCGGCGGTGCACTTGCCGATCAAACTGGAAATAGCTTTAACTCCAAACGATTAGAACATATCGCAAACGAAATTTTATCCATTGTTGATTTAGGTATCGAAGTATCCATCGTCATCGGTGGCGGTAACATTTTTAGAGGTCATCTAGCTGAAGAATGGGGAATTGATCGCGTAGAAGCTGATAATATCGGTACGTTAGGTACAATTATTAACAGCTTAATGCTTCGCGGTGTTTTAACAAGTAAAACAAATAGAGAAGTGCGCGTTATGACTTCCATTCCATTTAATGCAGTAGCTGAACCATACATTCGTTTGCGTGCAGTCCACCATTTAGATAACGGTTATATCGTTATCTTTGGAGGCGGAAACGGGCAACCGTTCGTGACGACAGATTATCCAAGCGTACAAAGAGCTATTGAAATGAATAGTGATGCCATATTAGTCGCAAAACAAGGTGTCGACGGCGTTTTTACAAGTGATCCAAAGCATAACAAATCAGCAAAAATGTACAGCAAACTAAACTATAATGATGTTGTTAGACAAAATATACAAGTCATGGATCAAGCAGCATTACTGCTTGCCCGAGACTACAATTTACCAGCACATGTCTTTAACTTTGATGAGCCTGGAGTGATGAAACGAATTTGTTTAGGGGAGCATGTAGGGACGTTGATTAATGATGATGCTTCATTGCTGGTGCATGAAAAATAATGATTTCCCACCAAAAAAGGGTGTCTTTTGTAGGCACCCTTTCCTAATTCATCATCACAAATAGAAGTCAACCAATCCCGCTACTTTCTCCTTACAACGCTCCCAAAAAGATAACTTTTCAAAAAACTCTTTCGTCATTTCTTTCGAATCATGAAAATCCTCTGTTAACGCGTTATTAACTTGTTCTACAATAGGACCACCATAAATATAAAAATTCATTTCATCATTTATATTGAAGCTACGCGAAGTAAAGTTTGTTGTACCTATAACAGTTAACTCATTATCAATCAGCATTAACTTTCCATGAAACATTCCTTTTTTATACCCATATACAGTAATCCCATTATTAACAGCCTGACGTATGTATGGATACGCCGCTTCTTTTATAAGAGGTAGATCTGGTTTATATGACCAAAGTATTTTTACTGTAACACCACGCTTTTGCGCCGCGATTAAAGCATTCATAGATTCTTTATTTTTCGCTATAAAATACGGCGTTGCAATTACAATTGAGTGCTGAGCTTGTTTTATGAGCTCTATATATTTCTCAGCAACGTAATGGCCATTGTAACTAGTCATAGTATGTAATGTATTCCCTTTGCTAGCCTTATTCGTACTTCTCTTTATCTCTTCTTTCGTATCTCGCTTCCAATCTAAAGCGAATTGCTCCTCTAAATCTTTTGCTCCTTCTCCTTTAAGCCGTACATGATAATCACGCCAATATCCAAATCGCTTATCTTTCCCCAAGTACTCATCTCCTATATTAAATCCGCCTGTATAGCCAATTTCTCCATCAATCGTCGTAATACGGCGATGATTACGATGATGTAGGGAATAAAACCCGAATGGTAATTCCTGTTTTCTACTATATGTAAAATGCACGCCACTTTCCTGTAATTCTTTTTTCACCTTTCTTTCAAATGATAAATCGTTAAGTAAATCGACAGATAAATATACGTTTACTCCTTCTCTCGCCTTCTCTTTTAATAAGTTTAAAAAAGTATGGCTACTTTTATCATCCGACAAAATGAAAAAGTACGTGTAAATAGATTGCTTCGCCTCTCTTATATCAGTAAATAACTGTTTATAAAATGACTTTCCTTCTACATATAATTGAAAATCACTATAATGAGGAGCGTACTCTGTCGGCATATTTTTCCCGACTTCCATTTTTCTTCCGAGCGTAACGTCAATATGCATCCAAATTAAAACAAAAACGAAAATAGTAATTACAATAGAAGTAACTCGCAATATTTTTTTAATCATTTTGATTTCCTTCCGCTCATTTTCTTTCCACCTTTCTATTTTGTCATTCAAATTTAGATTTCATGCTTCATACAAAAAAGGATGCGACTTAACGTCACACCCTTTTCATATTAAACAAAGTTTCTCGCATCATTATTTCTTCCAAACTTATAAATAGCAATTAAGAAGAATGCTACTGCAAAGGCAAATAAGATTAAAATATTTAAATACAAATCTGAAATTGGAATTCCTTGTTGTAGTTTTGATACTGTGTCTAATAGCCATCTCTGCGGAAGAAAATCAGCTACTTTTTGTACCGCTTTTGGCATAATGTCATAAGGAAAATAACATCCAGCCAGTAAACATGTTGGTACAATAATCATATTTTGCAGTGCATTTGCTGATGCTGAGTTTTTCGAAAAAGCGACAAGGACTAACGATATTCCAATCGCTATTAAAGCAAATAGCATGAGTACACCAATCATCACTATGAAAGGCATATTGATATTTATATGAAAAATATTCGTTAGGAATAAGATTGTAATCAGAATTTGTACTGTTAATAGCAGCATATTTACCCCGACATTAGATAATATGAATTTCTTCCCATCTATCGGCGTTGATAAGAGTCTAAAATACGTTCTATTTTCCTTTTCTTTTAAAATATAACCTGATAAGTTCGCTGCTGAAAATAGCATAAACATAATAAGGTAACCCATCGTTTGGTTTGTCATATCTTTATTTTTCGAAGTATCTTCTAGCGTCTCAGTTTTCATTTTAAATGAACCTTTTTGATATCCTGCGTACATAGTATCAAATGCACTTTGATCTGTTCCTGCTACTTTACTAATAGCTGCTACATTATCAATATAATTGTATAAATATGATTTTATAAATCCTGTTACTTGATCACCTTTAATCGATGAAATTTCAATATGATTTGGTTTCCCTTCTCGAACACTTTTTGAAAAACCAGAATCTAATGTAATAACTCCATCAAGTTTTTTGGAAGTGAGTTTATCTTCTACTTCAGATTCTTTAATTTTACTTACCTTTACATGATTTAATCCTTCTAAAAATTTCACCGTATCATTTGCTATAGATTGATTTTCTTTATTAATAACCCCGATATTTAACGTCCCTTGCCCCATATTCCCATACATCGAGAAGGAGATTAGTGTTCCAATTATCGGCAAACTAATAATAATGAATAACCCTTTTTTATTTTTCAAAAGTACAGATAACGTTTTTTGTATGAGCCATAAAATATCTTTCATACTATAGCCCCTCCCGTCTACGTAATGCAATAATTGCAATTAATAAAAAGAGTGCTGAAATGCCAAGGTTTAAACATATTACCGGTAGTGCTGCTCCTACATCATTTGCATAAATAATTTTCATAACAGCTGTGTTTGCCCACGTTAATGGTGATAAATTCGTAACGAAATTTTCTTCTATTACGAAATATGCACCACCAAAAATAGAGGATAATTGCACAATAACCATAATAATTGCTCTAGATGATTCCGGTGTTTTTGTAATATATCCAATTCCTAAACCGAAGCTAATTGCTAGAAAAATTTGTGTTAATAAAATAAGAAATATGATTCCAAGATGGTCGCCCCAATTCGCTTGAAAAACAAATTTACTAAATAACATGACGAGTAATATGCACAGAGCATTTGCTACTAGGCTACCAAGTACTTTTCCAATGAATATTTCAGCCTTACTTATAGGTGCAGCAATGAGACGATCTCCTGTTTTACGTATTCGTTCTCCTCGAATTAAAGAACTCGCTCCCATCGCAGCATATAGTGCAATCATCGTTGTCATTACAACCGCGTAGTAATCCATAGAACCTGGTTTTTTCGCAGCTTGTAAAGATGTTTCTTTTATATAATCATTATGATTTCCGCTTGAAAAAACTGTGCTCACCTTACTAGGATCTACTTTTGCAACTTCGGCCGCTACATTGTACTTATCAACAAATGTTGTAAGCATGCCTTCCACAATACTTCCCTCAACACTACTTTTGTCACTTCCATAAAATTTTGCACCATCTTTATTTAACTCTACATAAGCAGCATATTTATTTTGCTTCACTTCTTCTTTCCCATCTATACCTTCGGAAGCTTTTTTAAAATGAATACCCGATTTATCGACTTCTTTCGTAAATGCTTCGAACGATTGAGAAAATGTGCTACTCGCTTCATCTTTGTAGAGCACTTGTATATCTTTAATCGCTTGACTATCGCTATCAAATGCATTCGTTAACGCTGTTCCTAACACAAGCATAAGTACAACCGGAAATGCTAACATAAAAACTAAAGTTCTTACGTCTCTGAAATCTCTTTTAATATGCATAACTGCAATATTGAAGATGTTCAATTGATGAACCTCCCTTTACCTTTTCTTCATTTACCTTTTATTTATCTCGTAAGTTTCTTCCAGTCAACGTAAGGAATACTGTTTCTAAGTTCGGGGCCTGCTCCTCTACCGAACGAATTTCAATATCATGATTAATGAAGTGCTGAATAATTTTATTTAAATTGTTTACTCCTGCATCCGAGTTTACTTTAATTACGTTCTCTTCAATTTGAACAGCTTTCACACCGTTTATCTCTTTTAACTTTTTTACATCTAAATTTTCTACTGACTTCACTTCAACCCAAATATCTTTCGTATCAGTAATAATCGCTTTTAACTGTTCTTTCGTACCTTCTGCAATTACTTTACCGTGATCTACAATTGCTATTTTCGTACAAATCTCTTCTACTTCTTCCATGTAGTGGCTCGTGTAAATAATGGTACTTCCCATTTCATTTAATTTTCGAACAGACTGGAGAATATAGTTTCTTGACTGTGGATCAATTCCCACTGTCGGCTCATCCATAATAATTAACTTCGGTCTATGAGCGATCGCACAAGCGATATTCAATCTTCGTTTCATCCCGCCAGAAAAGTTTTTCGGATAACTTTTATGTTTATCACTAAGCCCCACAAACTGAAGCGCTTCCTCTACTCTTGCTTTTAGCTCTGCTCCTCTTAAACCGTACAATCCAGCAAAGAATTTCACATTTTCATAGGCAGTTAACTCTTCATAAATCGCAATATCTTGCGGAACGATACCGATATTCATCTTCGCAAATCGATTATGTTTTTTTATATTTTTTCCTAATATGCTAATTTCACCTTCATTACTTCTTAACAACCCAGCAATCATATTTATCGTTGTACTTTTACCAGCACCATTTGATCCTAAAAAGCCAAATATCTCTCCTTCTTTAATAGATAAAGACATATTATCTACCGCGATGAAATCACCAAATTTTTTCGTTAAATTTTTAATTTCTAATGTATTCATCATTTCACCCCTATTTCGGTTTCTCTGCTTTTAGTATAAACAAAAAAAATGAACCTGCTCAGTGCAGAAGTTCATTCTTTTCACATGAGATTATTCACTTTTTTCATATGAGATGGTTCATCCTCGTACCATTCTCTTTATATTGGCAACAACATCGTTACTGAAAAACCACTTGTCCCATCTACAATAATTTTTCCGTTTACAGACGCCGTTCGCTCCTCCATCCCCATAATACCGAGACCTTTCTTAACAAGAGCTGCGCCTTTTCCGTTATCCTTCACTTGCACCTTAACCATCTTATTAAGTACATGAATATCTATAGAAATAACTGTCGCATCAGCATATTTCATCGCATTTGTTAGTGCCTCGGTAACATTTTCACCAATAATTTTCCACTGAATGGGAGAAATCATATCTAAGTTTCCCTTATATACGAAAGGAATGTTTACATCATGCTTACTAGCAAACTCCTCTATGAATAATTTCATACGGTGAATGCCAATTTGCTCAGTTGGTGGCTTCATATTTTTTAATGTAATGCGAATACTTTCAATTCCATCTTTTGAAATATGAATTGCATTTTGTAATAACTCCGCAGATTTTTCTTTATCTATCCCCATTAATCTCTTTGCAGCTTCCATTTGAATTAATGCACCTGTCATCGAGTGACCAATTTTATCATGAATTTCTTGTGATAACCGATTTCTCTCTTCTAGCTTAAATGTGTATTCTGATTGTCTTATGTACTCTTTATTTTCATGTAAGCTTTTCGTAAGTCGTTGCATATCTTTTCGCATCTTATCATTTTGCGATTCAAGCTTTACTACACGTGATATATATCGATCTGCCATAGTTAAAACGAGAAAAGAAAATGCAACAATTAATCCATAAGTCATTCGAATGCTTTCATCTGTAATTGTAATTGGAAGCATCATAATAACAAAGCGTGACCAATTCTTGTCTATGTAATGGAATGTAATTTCGTATAAATTCAAAGGTAAAAACAAAATAAAAAACGGATGAACCCTCCATGTTAATAACATAACTACACTAATTGAAATACAAATCAATATTTTTTTGTACGTATCTTTTTTTAATATAGAGATTAGCACGTTTACAGAAAGATATAAAAGCAAAGCAAATATAACCCATGGTAAGTTCGTAACATTTGAATGTATGTAACTGAACACAATATATATAAAGACAATTAATTTACTTACAGTTAACCAAAATTCCATATCATTAATCTACTTTCCCTGTTAAGTAGTAAATCGCAATTTGTGTGCGATGTTCAAGTCCCGTTTTCCCTAAAACTGATGTAATATAATTTGCGATTGTTCCTTCAGATATAAAAAGCTGTTTCGAAATTTCTTTATTTGAGAAACCTTTTGCAATTAATGCGATAATACTAAGCTCTCTTTCAGTAAAAAGACTTTTATCTATTTTACATTCTTCCTCTTTACTTTCCATTAAATTGGACTTAATTTTATCGAGAACTACATCTTGCATAACAGTTTGGCCATTATATACCCCTTTTATTGCATCACGAATACGCTCCGGATCGTTATTTTTTAATAAATACCCTTTCGCTCCGTTTTTTACTGCATCCAAAATATATTCATCATCATCAAACGTCGTTAAAATAAGCGGTTTTGTTTTCGTCTCTTCACAAATAAACTTCGTCGCCTCTACACCGTTCATATTTGGCATACGAACATCCAAAAGAGCAATATCAACTTCATGCTTTTTACAATATGCTACAGCTTCTTCTCCATCATTTACTGTATCTACCACTTCGAACTCTTCATATGTATTTAAAATAATTTTCATGCCTTCTCTAATAAAAGAATTATCGTCTGCTATTAATATTTTAATTTTCATGTTTGTTAGTATGGACCTTCCTCCTACTAACATTCACATCCTTTCTCCGTATAACATTTCCTACTTGCTCATTATATACTTCTGCTTACCATTTTTTCACACTTTTTTCATCTAGCTCTTCTGCAAAAAATATATTATTCTTTTTTTACAAAATGTGTAGGGTGACTTATCATTCTTTACGTCTATATAATAGAATGCGTCAAAAAGGAGGGAGAGACCCATTGAGGAAAAACAATTAATTGAAAAAGCACAACAAGGAAGCGAACATGCTTTTCGTATCCTCGTGCAAACATATCGTCATTATATTTTTCAAGTTATCTTTTCTATTGTAAGACATGAAGAAGATGCGAAAGATGTTACACAAGAAGTATTCGTAAAAATTCACGCCTCTCTCCCAAATTATCAATTTCGCGGATTAAAAACGTGGATGGCACGTATTGCCACCAATCACGCTATTGATTATAAGAGGAAGAAAGCTCGAGAAAGTGAAGAACTCTCCTTATGTAAAGAAAATGAGGAAAATATACAGTCCTCTCATAATATTGAGGCTTTATTATTGACGAAAGAGCAGAAATTACTCATTGCTCAAAAACTGAGAGAACTTCCTGAAAATTACCGTGACGTCGTTCTCGCACATTACTTACAAGAAAAAAGCTATCAAGAAATTGCTTTACAGGAAAACATTGAAGTAAAAACAGTCGAAATGAAACTGTATCGGGCAAGAAAATGGATTAAAAAACATTGGAAGGAGGAAGAGTTTCTATGATGCATTATTCAAAAGAAGATTGGCGCAATTATACATTAGATTTTATAGAAAGCAATGAACGTGAATCTATGGAAGAACATCTTTATGAATGTGATCATTGTTTAGCACTTTATATGGAAAGTATTGATGAACAACATGAAAACCTTCCAATGATAAATGATGATTCATTTACGAACGAAGTTATGACGCAAATTAATTTTGAAACACTACAGTCTAATGAAAATATAAAAACAACCTCACTAAAGCGCACGATCATTCACTACATAATTGCGACTGCGGCTACAATTATTTTTATGGTAAGTGGTTTATTTCAGTATATTTTTACAGCGACATCAAATTTAGAGAAATCTTCAAAACATAACGAGTCTTCTATCTCACAACAAATTGTAAACAAATCGGTAGACACATCGAAAAAGGACGGAGGTTCAAAGCATGAATAAAAATCCCTTTTTAGCACTTGTATTAGGGCTAATTCCTGGGCTTGGACATTTATATTTAAAGAAATTTGGACGGTTTATTTTATATAGCGGAGGGGCTGTATTTCTATTTATCTTTGCAGCATTTTGTACAATAGCATTAGGAGCCCGTGATATTGCTTTTCTTTCTCTATTTTTACTAGTCGTGTTATGGGCAATCAATTTATTAGATTTAGTTATCACTATTATTAATCAATCGAAAAAACAAGCTGCCGGAGAATTCATAGAATCCTCTAAAGAGAGCGAACGATTTTATATCATTCTCTTATCCATCATCCCTGGACTTGGCCATTTTCAATTAGGACTTATGCAACGCGGACTTACATTTTTAGTAGCTTGCACAGGAATCGGAAGTATGATCATTTTCGTTGCACTTTTAACATCGCAAGAAAGTTTTCTTATCTTCCTTATTACATTACCTGTTTTATGGATTTACAATTTCTTTGACGTTGTTCAGCAACTCCAGAAAAAAGAACGTGGCGAGCAATTAGATGATCGTACTATTTTCGAAGAGTTTGAAGAGCACCGCGAGCAAGGAAAGAAAAATAAAACATTTGCTTCTATTTTAGCGATGTTCCCCGGAGCAGGTCATATGTATTTAGGCTTACAACGCCGTGGTCTTCAGCTTATGGCAGCCTTTTTACTATCTATTTATTTACTCGACTTATTAAGACTTTCTGCGTTTTTATTTTTAGTGCCAATCATTTGGTTCTATAGCTTTTTTGATGCTTTACAGCAAACAGCAAAATACGGAAAAGAACGAGTACAAGACGAACCCATTATCGATTATTTTATAAATCATCAAAGATGGATTGGTATCGGATTAATTACACTCGGTGTTTATTATTTATTAGATCAAACAGTCCTTCCTATTTTGAATGATTATTTTGTAACTATATTTAATATTCATCTTAGTGAACTATATTATCGCTATTTCCAAACATCTATCGTTGCGCTCCTTTTAATTGGCGGCGGCTTTAAATTGTTACTTGGAAATAAAGAAAACAAAGGTGGGACAAGCGAATGAGGACTTGGCGTGTTGGAACATTCTCAATGGGGCTTTCTATTATATCGTTAGGATGCTTTTTACTATTTTCAGTCGTAAAAGGAATTCAAGTATTAGATACACTAACTGCATGGTGGCCAGTTTTACTTATCATACTTGGAGCTGAAGTTTTACTATACCTTGTATTTTCTAAGAAGGAACAATCATTTATTAAATATGATATTTTCAGCATTTTCTTTATCGGCGTTTTAGGAAGCGTCGGAATTGCTTTTTACTGTTTATTATCAACTGGATTACTAGAAGAATTTCGTCATTCTATTAACACAACGAGACAAACGAGTAATATTCCAGACGGACAATTTGATATACCTGAATCTATCAAAAAAATTGTAGTAGATGCAGGGCATCAGCCTCTAACGATAGAGGGAAATAATACAAATCAAATTCACCTTTTGGGAACTTATGAAATGACGACGAAAGCAAATGAAAAACTCAATTTAAAACAAGATGATTTCCTTTCAGTTCAAACGGCTGGAGAAACGATGTATATCAATTTAAAATCATTACCTGTTCAACATACGTTATTTAGTTCAGCACCACAAGTGAAACCAACGCTTGTTCTTCCACAAAATAAAAATGTGGAAATCCGTGCTTCAAATAACGAACTATCTCTTTATCCAGGTCAATTACAAAATAATTGGTTTATACAAGAAAGCTCAAGAGTGTCTGTCCATCTTGCAAAAGAGAGTGATGTTTCTTTAACAGCAGTAACGAATCAAAAAGAAACACACGGAAGCACACCTTGGGAACAAGTAGAAGATTTAACAAAAAAAGAAAATACTTCTTCAGAAGAACATCCAGAATTAAACAACCAAGAACATTGGTATAAAAATTCAATTAAAACTGGAAATGGCACGCACAAGTTAAATATTGAGAAAACTTATAATTTAAATATGAGCGTTATTGAAAAATAAGAAAAACCTTCCGCAATTGCGGAAGGTTTTTCTTATATAATCGCTTTAATTCCTTCTAACACTAATCCAATCATAAATCCGCAAACCGCCCCGTTCACTCGGATCCACTGCAAATCTTTACCGACATTATTTTCAATCATTTCGATTAACGTTTTATCGTCTAACTTATCAAGGTTTTCTTGTACAAGCTTACCAATTTTCGAATGGTTCTTCTCAATAAGATTCACAACTTGTTTTTGTAACCAATCTTCTATTTTTTGAACTGTCTGTTCATCTTCTTTTATTTTATTCATTTGTTTTTGTAAAAATGGAATAACATATTGATTAGCAAATTCTTCATTATTTACAAAAGCAACTGCTCTTTGTTGTACTTGCTCTAGCATCTCTTTTATTTTGTCAGTAGCATTCCAATTCGCAATCCACTTTTCTTTCCAATTTTCTAATTCCTGTAATAAAGCTTCATTTTCTTTTACATTGATAATCTCTTGACGAATCTTCGCTAATATAAGTTGTCTTGTGCTATTATCAGCCTCTTGTAAGCTGTTAATATTACTAATGATAAACTTCTGCAAAATACCGCCAATTTTATCTTCATCTACAATATTCATAAATGATTTCAAAGTAAACTGCAAGAATCCATCTACTTTTATATTTTCCATCGCCTTCATACCTAAGCTACCGAGCTGGTAACGAGCTTCATCTTGCGCTGTCCAATCTTTTACCTTCACTAATATGTAATCAAGTGTCTTTTCATCATATTCTTGCACAACTAATTGATCAACAAGCACTTGTAAAATATTACTTGTATTAATTGTATGTAAATATGTTTTTAATTCTTTTTCAATAATAACAGCTAACTTTTCTGTATCTATTGTTACAATTGCTTTCTCTGCAATCGTTACAATCCCCTTTTTCACAGCATCAGACTGCATTTCTCTCTCAGCAATTTGCAGTACCATTTGTGCTAACTGCATCTCTTTTACTTTATTCGTAATACTTTCTTTCGTTAGCCATTCATTTTCTAACGTATGAATGAGCCCTTTCGTTACCCGTTTACGGTTTTTAGGTAACAAAGCTGTATGCGGAATTGGGATACCCATCGGATGACGGAATAAAGCAGTAACTGCAAACCAATCCGCAAGTCCCCCAACCAATCCAGCTTCAAATCCACCTTGTATAATCTCTCCAGCTACCGTTCCTTGAAAAGGGATAGAAGCCGCAAAGCCGACACCCATAACCCCAAGCGAAATACCCGCTATATATTTAGTCTGTAATGACATCGTATACACATCCTCTTATTATGTAAAATAAAGCTTTTTTGTTATATTTATTCAATATTAGTTATCCTTTATATATACTATAAAGAACTATTGTGAAAATAACAAAGATTTTTATGTACATGAAAAAATGAGGCTACAACTAGCCTCATTTTTCTTATATCGTTAATTCCAAACCTTTCCTATAATATTCATTCATTACATCTTTAGGAACCATGCTTCCACCCGTTCCCCACACAATATGAGTACCTTTTTTCACTTTCTCTGTTAACTGTTGCTTTTGTAAATACTCATCTTCTTTACACACTTTCACTGGCCCTATCATACCTGCTAGTGCAGAAGGCTCTAAATAAATATTCTCCGTATCAGCTAGTTCTTTTAACAATCTATATAACTCTTCATCGTTTACTGTATAATTTCCACTTAAAAATGGTTCCATCGTTTTCCCGACAAATCCAGACGGTCTTCCTACCGCAAGTCCATCCGCATCTGTTACATTATCAATTCCGATATCTTGAACGGCAATTTTGTCATGAAGGCCTGTCATTAAGCCGAGTAACATACATGGTGAGTGTGTTGGCTCTGCAAAGAAACAATGAACGTTGTCTTTATACAATAACTTTAAACCGAATGCTACTCCGCCAGGTCCTCCTCCTACTCCGCACGGAAGGTAAACAAATAAAGGGTGATCTTCATCTACTACAACCTCTAACTCTTCTAATTGCTTTTGTAATCGTGATGCTGCTACTGAGTATCCTAAAAATAGATCATGTGAGTTTTCATCGTCTACAAAATAACAGCTAGGATCCGCATCTGCCTGTCGTCTTCCTTCTTCTACTGCTTTGCTATAATCATCTTCATATTCAATAACGTTTACACCTTTACTTCTTAATAAACTTTTCTTCCATTCTTTTGCGTCTGCTGACATATGAACAGTTACATTAAAACCTAGATTCGCACTCATAATTCCTATGCTAAGTCCTAAATTCCCTGTAGAACCTACCGCAATTGAATACTTCGAGAAAAACTCTCTACATGTATCACTATCTAAAATGGAATAATCATCTTCTTCTGTTAACATTCCGTGCTGCAATGCTAGTTGCTCAGCATGTTTCAACACTTCATAAATGCCACCTCTAGCTTTAATTGATCCTGATATCGGGAGATGACTATCACATTTTAATAATAATTCTCCTAAAATAGGTTGCTTGTAATTTGTCTCTAAAGCTTCTTTCATAGAAGGTATTTTTACTAAAGGTGATTCGATTATGCCGTTAGTCCCTTTCGTTTCAGGAAAAACTTTCGCAATATATGGCGCAAAACGCTTTAATCTCTCTTCCGCATCTTTTACATTCTCTTCATTAAGTGGTGAATCTTTTATTGCCCTTTCATACTTTTCTATGTGTGGGTTTATCCAAAATACTTCTTTTGTTGCAATAAGTTTATTCACTAATGGGTATTCTGCTTGTAATGCCCCTATTTCTTTCATTTTGTTTCCTCCTTATATCCTTGTAGCTCACCATATAATAAATTATAATTAAATTAATTTTAATATAGTTTAACACAAATCGTTCACTTTAGTTAATTTTAATTTAATTTA